>DAOQNB010000682.1:0-4111 GCA_035335845.1 Acidobacteriota bacterium
TACGAATGAAGAATGATACCAGTCAGTCGTCAGTCGTCAGTAGTTCGCTAAGTTTATTTGATTGAATCATTTGACGTTTATTAAAATGGGGGTTTCATTGCAAATTGGGATTCCCCTCCCTGGTCAATGACCTTTTTGCAAGGTGCTAAAACAAAAAGGTTGCCGAATGCTGGTTTGAAACCGCATTCGACAACCTGACATTTGGAGGGTTATACCAATTTGGGCTGAGGGTATCGGGCTAAGGGCTGAAGAAAACACAATATTCTTCAACATTTTAGCCTTTCCATAATGCGAGGGTTTCATTCCAAAATGGTATTACCAAAAGAGAGAGGTTTTTATACCATTTGGGAATGATCTGATTGTATTAGCAAAAGGCTAAATAGTTGAAGAATATGTATTCCCCCCAGCCCCTAGCCCGATACCCTCAGCCCTAAATTATTACTTCACTTCAAATTCAACCAGTTCGGTTGTGGTTTCGGTGGGGACGCTGCCCGTGACTTTGGTGACTGATTTGACCATCATTCCGGGGACATCTTCCGAAGTCCAGACTTTGGATGACACCGTGCTGCCATTTTGGGACGATTCAAATTCGACCCATTTGCACTTGAGCGTTTTGCCGCCAACCGTTACATCTTCCGAACCTTCTTTCAGGTTCGCAGGGTTTGTAACATTCGCAAGTGCTGGATTTCCCGTTGTCGCCAGCGGGATTTCGGTTTTGGTTTTGGTCGAAGTCCCCATCACGCTGGTTTCAATTTCCACAATGGCCTTATCGGCTGTTTTTTCAAGCAGCGTCTGCTTCATCGTGGTCGAAGTTGACATTGGTTTTCCAGCCACGGTGGTCGTGACGGAGGTTTTCATTTTTGAAGACGATCCAACATTAAATTTTGCCCACGGATGCACCGCGTCAGCTTTCTTTTCAGTTTTCGGGGCTTCAGTTTTGGTTTCAGATTTGCCAGGTTCAGTTCCAGTTTTTGGGGCTTCTCCTCCGCTACAGGCGGTCAGGAACAGGGCCAGTATTGTGCACATCAGCAATCGTGACATAGAATCTCCTTGGGGTTATGCAATAAGTAATTTTTATAGGTTGTGTTTGAAAAGAGGCATCAGACACGCGGCTATAGTACTGAGGAATACTGTGGGCACAACTACCTGAGTAGGTAGGGTGCCCTCCGATTGCCCCCAATTTGGCCAAAAACCACGCCTTTGCTCACGATTTTCCAGATGATTTTCAGGACTTTCCAGTATCGGACTCATCGAGTGCGGGACGAAATCAGTACCACCGCGTAATCAGGTGGGCCCGGTTCGTCCCCACCCACCTGCTGACACAGGTAGTACTGACGAAATCTGTGTTTTGGGATAGGCCCCGAGCTTGCGAGTCCTCAGCCCGAAGATTCTCACCCCTTATCCGCCCAGGTTTGGCCAATGCTGGCTTCAGCGATAACTGGAACTTCCCCAAGCGACTCGTTTCCGGCAGCTTCCATTGCGCCAGAGAGCAATCGGGCCACTTCCTGGGCACAGTCGGTCGGGGTTTCAAGCAAAATTTCGTCGTGGATACACCCGACGATGTGTGCTCCGAACGGTGCAAGCTGCGGCAGTATTTTGGCCAGCGCCAGCTTGGTGATGTCGGCTGCCGTTCCTTGAACCGGCAGGTTGAGCAATGTCGGGAGTTCCAGCGGTTTTTCAATTAGCCGTCTCCGACCAATCAACGTCCGTGTTTCACGAATTTTTTTCTGGTTGCGTGCTGTCTGGCGGTGCCAGGTGGCAATGCCTTGATAGGCGAGAAAGAACCGGTCGCGGAAGCGTTCGGCATCGGCCAGCGTCAAATCTACGCCATAGCTTTGTTTGGCATAACTTTTCAGCCCTTGCGCGCCCTGCCCATAGAGTAACCCGAAATTCACCGCCTTGGCCGCCTGCCGGTCAGCTTTGGTTACTGATCCCATCGGTTTGCCAGTGATTAAACTCGCGGTCAACAAATGCAAATCCTGGTTTGCGCGATAGGCATCCATCATTCGCTCGTCCTGACTCAACTGCGCCGCAACTCGAAGTTCAATCTGCGAATAATCGGCAATTACAAACGAATGACCTTCCGCCGGAATAAAACAGGCCCGAAATTCACGGTCGTGCGGCAATTGTTGTAAGTTTGGCGAATGACAGCTAAACCGTCCCGACACCACCAGGCACTGTTCATACACCGGGTGCAGCCTTCCGGTCTGCGGATGGATAAACTTCGGCAGCGTGTCGAGAAAGGCGCTGCAGAGCTTTGACGCTTTGCGGTACTCCTGAAACAACCGCACTTCCGGATGGTCACTAAACCGGGCCAGCTCCCAACGACTGGTACCCGAAACCTGGATGCCGCGCATCGCCAGCGCTCGTTGAACCTGGGTTGGGCTGTCAAGATTGATTTCGCCTAAAAACCCGCCGCCGAAGGCTTCGCGCAATCGAATGGCAAGCGTGTCACGAACCGTCGAGATTTGTTTGCGGAGCGCTTCCCACCGATCCAGATTCAGGCTAATTCCGGCCAGTTCCATTTCGGCAACGGCTCGCACACAGTCAAATTCGATTTTGGCGCATTTGATGACGTCAGCGGCTTTGAGCTTTGAAATCAACGCTTCCCGGAGTGGCAACAGGACTGCCGCATCGAGTGCCGCGTAGCGAAGTTGCTCTGATGAAAGTTCGCGGGCTGACCAGTCGCTGACTTGCTCGGTTTTGGAAAGCGATTGTTTTAAATAATTTGCCACCAGGGCTTCGAGCGAATGACGTTGATTGGACAAACCACAACTGATGATTTGCCCGGCCAGCATCGTGTCAAAAAGCTGCCCGCCGACCTCCAGTCCAGCGCGTGACAAAAATTTCAGGTCAAATTTGGCATTCTGAAACACTTTGACATGGTTTGATGCCAGCACCTCTTGAACCGGCGCCAGGTCTGTCAGATGAAACAAATCCAGCACGAACACCGGCAAGCCCGGCGCCGCAATTTGGAGCAGGCGAATCCGATCTGTCAGCGGATCAAGTCCCGTGGTTTCGGTATCAATCGCCAGTACTGGCGCGGCACACAATTCAGAAACAAATGGAACAAACTCTGCTGCCCGATTCACATAGCGGTATGTAGGGAGTGGAACAGCTTCCCGGACCTCAATGGCCGAGGGGATAGGCGCGAAGTTGAACAAGGCGGCTTGTTTCATAGCAAAGCTTCAATTCCAGGGCTCAGGGCTTGGGGCTGAAGATACAAGGGTTGGGTTGAGTTGAACCTGTCTCATCAACAAAAACAACGTCCATTTTTATTATTAAGTTATATCACTAAACGATGACTCAGCAAAACAAAACTCACCACAGAGGACACAGAGGAACACAGAGGCAACCTGAGACTCCTCTGTGTTCCTCTGTGTCCTCTGTGGTGAAAAAAGAAAGGTTTTCACCCGCTCTCAATCCAAAAACTGATGCATGATGAAAATATCTACCAATCCTAACTCTTGATGATTAAATGCTTTGGGTACAGTTCCAACAATTGAGAACCCCATTTTTTTCCACAACGCGACTGCATTTTCATTGGTGCTCACAACCGCATTGAACTGCATCGCCAGAAAACCAGCCTGGCGGGCTTCCCGGAGCGAATGTTCACACATTGCCCGGCCAATTCCCTTGCCTTGGGTGTTGGGCTTGACCATATAGCCCGCATTGACCACGTGGGCGCCAAGCGCCGGCTGGTTGGGCCTCAAAATGTAGGTTCCGACGATTTCCGCTCCGTCACAGGCAACATAGGTCGCCATATCTTTTGACATCCAGATTTGGCGGGCCTGGTCTTTTGTCGTGTCGGGGGCATACATATAGGTATCGCCACGTTTAACGACTGGATGGAAAATTTCCCAAATTTGATCAAAATCAGTTTCAACGGCTCGGCGAATTTCAAGCATAGTATTTAGGGTTCAGGGTTCAGGGTTCAGGGTTCAGGGTTCAGAGTTCAGGGTTTTCGAAGGGACAAGGATTTTAGACCCGCAGGATCATCTTGTCATAGCCCAGGTGCGAAGCCCACGGTCTCCGGAATTGAGAATTTGCCTCCAGGTCAGGTTCAAGGCTGGGTTTTTATTGAAATAATTAAGGTGAGCCAATCCGAACA
>DAOQNB010000683.1:0-4108 GCA_035335845.1 Acidobacteriota bacterium
TTCATTCTTCATTCTTCATTCTTCATTCTTCATTCTTCATTCTTCATTCTTAATTCTTCATTCTTCATTCTTCATTCCTCACTATGAACTTCATCATTGGCATCGGGAATGATTTTCGCAGTGACGACGCGGTCGGATTGGTCATTGCCCGCAGACTGAAAGCCTGTCATATCAATCAGTTCACCGTCATTGAATTTACTTCGGACGGTGCCGCCTTGCTTGACTATTTCCAGCAAGCTGAGGTTGTGATTCTGGTGGATGCGGTTTCCTCCGGGGCGACTCCCGGTACCATTCATCGTTTGGATGCCCATCGCGAAGTGATTTCGAAACAGTATTTTCAATGTTCCACTCACACCGTGAGCGTCGCCGAAGCCATTGAACTGGGCCGGGTTCTGGGAATACTCCCGCAACACTTGCTGGTTGTTGGGATTGAAGCCGTCAATTTCAGCCCTGGGGTTGGGCTCTCTCCACCCGTGGAAAAGGTGGTGGACCAGGTTGTGGAGCAAATTCAACAACAATAAAGAACAAAAGGGCACCGCTGGCGGTGCCCTTTTTGATTATGGTTGAATGACGTCAATCTGGTGAGCCAGATCAAAATCCAGGGCTGTCAGACCACCCCGGTCGTGGGTGGTCAACGACAGAGTGACTTTGTTCCAATTGATGATGATATCAGGATGATGGTCTGCGGCTTCGGCCAGTTCCGCCACCTGATTGACAAAAACCATGGCTTCGCGAAAGCTGGGAAAGATGAATTGGCGCCGGATTTCGTTATTCTGCCGTTCCCATAGCGGGGAATTTACCAGTGATAAAAGGACTTGTTCTTCGGTTAATCGGTGACGACTCATCGTCTTGTGCCTCCCCTCGCTTTTTGTGAATTGTTTCAACCAGCTCTGGAAACCGATGCAAAACCGTGCTGACCAGTCGGGCGGGACCTTCTTTGAGCACATCCAGAGTTGGCACCCGGTACTCAATTTCATATTCCTCAATCAAACTCTGAATTTCATCATCTGTCATTCCTTCGTGATTTAAAGTGATGGCAATGACGGGTTTTTGGGTGAGCAGTTCGATCACCTTGATCTCATCTTTGAGCGGAATCAGAGCTTGATTGAGCGCCTGGGTGTGAAATTTTCGTTTCGGGGCGTGCTGCACAATGATGGCATCTGGACGGGCGGCGCACAGCAGTTCCAGCCCTCCGGGTCGGAGCGGATCAGTAAGGCTCCCCTGCCCTTCGAGCAAAATCACATCCGGTTGTTCGTTCACATAGGCTTGATAGACCGTATCTTCAATTTCACCTGTCAGATAGTGGCTCATCATGGTGTCGGTAATGACACAATATTTCATTCCCTGCAGCCACGATGTTTGCCCTGTACCAACCAGAAATGTTTTGAGCCCGACGTGACGCAGCCCCTGGCGAAGGTTGATGGCGGTGGTACGTTTCCCCACGAGTGAATCTGTCCCGAGCACCGCAATCTTGACACAATCAACCTGGCTGATCTTGCCTGAGTAGAGGTGTAACTGGCGTGGATCTTTTGGCTTCCGGACATCGCGAATACTGACACCTCGGAGCTGGGCTAACCCAGGTAAATCAGCGTCTTCGGTCAAAAACTGACGCAACCCGCTGTCAATATTCATGCCAAGGTTGATCGCCTGGCGAATAATATTGCGGCCACCGGGCAAAAGCCCTCCGGTCGGTGAAGATTGCCCGACCACCAGATATTTGGGCGTGGTGCCTAAAGTTTCAACAGCCTCTGGTAACGAAGCAAAAATCGGAATGCCATTTGGCTTTCCATCCAGGACTTCACCTGAATCTTTTCCGGCCTGATGACTGTCGAGAATCCCCAGAATCTGATAGCGCTCAGTAAATCGAATCAACCCGTGCGCTGTTTTCCCAGCCGCGGTTCCAAAAGCACCTTCACATAAAACAAGTGCAGTTCCATCCATACAAGTTCCTTTCCTTCGGGTAATAACACGTCAAGTCTGGAGAGTACCGGGCCTGCAGGCTCACGGGTACTGAAACTCAGACTTGCTGAAAGCTCACCCCAAAGTTCTCATTCTTTTTTGGTTTGCAAGGCACAGTGCATCTATGCCAGGGAATTCAAACCTGTTAGCGTACCTGACTGACATTACATTTCTATGACATCGACGGGGGCAATCGGCGGCAGGTTTTTCGCTGATACTGTGTGGGGGCATAGAAAAAGCCACAGCTTATGGCTCTGCTATGAAAAAGTGTCGAACAACGGCAATCAACTGGTCTTTTTTGAATGGTTTCGACAAATATTCAGCAAATCCTTGTTTGAGAAAAGCTTCTTTGTCAAGCAGATTGGTTGAAGTGGTCATGGCAATAATTTTCGCGGACTGTAAAACCAGGATTGAGTGTAACGACGAGAGCAACAACTCGCCTTCTGTTACGGAGGAAACTTCAATCAACACCAGGGTTGGCCAGGCATCTTTAAGTTTAACTTTGGCAGATTCGAGGGTTGTCGCCAAAATAACCTTGTACCCGGCGCTGCGAACCATAGCACCAGCCAGATCGAGTAAAGCCCGGTCATGATCAATAATCAATACCTGGGCCTCATCTGGCGGCGCTGAAGATCGCTCATCCAAAGCGGGGAAATTTCCAGAAATTCGTCTTCGCCCAGAAACGGGTTGGGGTGGAACCGGCAACCGAACCCGGAAAGTGCTTCCATGGTGGACTTCGCTTTCAACTGACACAGAACCACCGTGAAGCTCAATCAGCGATTTGACCAGCGCCAGCCCAACCCCGGTTCCACCAAAACGACGGGTTGCTGATCCATCTCCCTGACGAAATCCTTCAAAAATATAAGGTAAGGCGGCAGGTGAAATACCGACGCCAGTGTCAGCGACGCTGATTTCAATTTCGCGCCCAAGCGATTGAACTGAGACCGTTACCTGACCGCCGTCAGGGGTAAATTTGATGGCATTTGAGAGCAGATTGGTCACAACCTGTTGAATCCGCGCCACGTCCTGCTGGAGCAATGGGAGATTCAGCTCTAAATTGAGGGTCAACCTGATACCTTTGTTTTTGGCAGCAAATTCAAAAATTTCAAAAGCTTTTTGAACCGGCTCGCTGATTTCCGCCAGTTCAATGTCCAGATTCATAATGCCCCGTTCCATATGGGCGACATCCAGCAAATCATTGATCAATTGCAGCAATTGCTCGGAAGACGACCGAATCTGTTCATTTCCGGTGGTTTGTTGCTCAGAGGTCAACACCCCCGAAGCAATTAAATCGCTCCAGCCAACAATGGCGCAGAGTGGTGTTCGGAGTTCGTGTGAGATGTTTTGGAGAAATTCATCTTTGAGGCGATTGGTTTGCCGCAATCCTTCGAGTGCCTGCTGGCGCTCAGTAATATCCCGCATCAAAAAGACCAGGACGGGCTTCCCCATCAGCGTGGCATCATAGACCCGAATGGCAACCGAACGGTGAGCTCGGTCTTTGCATAACACCACGGCATCCATTGAGTCAGCATAGTGTTCGTGGGCTGGAAGCGGGTTTAACCGCTTTTTGATGGCCGGATGATCTTCTGCCGGATATAAATCAAAGACTGTTCGGGCCAGAAGTTCATCACGATTGTACAAAAGTTGCTCAAAGGTATGGCGATTGGCATCCACAATCCGGCCCGTTACTGGCTCAACCACCAGAATCAATTCGTTGGCATTTTCAAACAGGTTTTCATAGCGCTTTTCCGACTCGGCCAGCGATGCCTGCAGCAGTGCATTGCTCTGCAGGATGTCCATTGGGTCTCGAATATCTTCAGTTGTTCGATAGGATACCTGCGGAAGCTGTAAATAAATTGCCAGCACCGGACTGATCAACATCACACTCAGTGGACGGCTCAAAATACTTCCAACCAGGTTGGATAGAAACTGGGGTGATTCGATCATTCCCAGCGTGAAAAAAATCAGATCGTCCAGCACCAGTGCGGTGAGGAGGCTGATGAAGATTTTCAAAAGGATGGGCCAGTTTGAAAACCGGTTTGAAAGCCATTGATAAAAGATGACAAAGGCAAACAGAGTGATAATCCGAGCCACCGCCGAGGCCGCATTGAGTCGAAAATCCGGGCTGAACAGGGCGGTTGGAATGGCC
>DAOQNB010000684.1:0-1874 GCA_035335845.1 Acidobacteriota bacterium
GCTTGCGAGTCTTCAGCCCGCTTTCTTCAGCCCCGAGCTTGCGAGTCTTCAGCCCCGGTTTTCTCAGCCCCGGTTTTCTCAGCCTCCCAAAGGTAAATTCCCTTCCCAGCTCACCACGGCGCCGTTTTCAAAATTCACCGTAAATTTAATCTGATGAGGCTTACTTCCGACATATTTCCAGGTCACGTGGTTTTTGCCTTGCAGGAATTTGGCTTCAGTGGTGGTGGGTGAACCAATAATCGCTTTGACGATTTCTTCGCTATCGCCTTTTTCAATCCGGCTGATATTGATGCGTTCGGCAACAAACCGGCCAAACAGTTTTTCAGCAGTTACCTGACGGATTTCAAGTTCTTCAGGTGTGAGGCTCGAAAGTTGACGTCGGTCAAGCCAGCTCATTGATTCTTTTTCTTCACGGGTCAGGGCAGCCAGTTCGAGCTTGCGCGACAGCATGCAATCGGTCGGCATCCAGTCATGTAAATCGGCAATGGTTCGAAAAGGCGTGATTGGGGCCGCAATTGCCGTTCGCGAACACTTGCGTCGTAACTTGAACTGTTCAAAGAAGCTGAAGACATCCACACCTTTCAAGTTCAAAAAATCAACCTTGATCCATTCCACACGTGGCACCTGAACACTGAGCAGGTACTGATCTTCCATGACTCCGTTTTGGGCATTTGGGCGTTGCGAGTACCCAGACAAAACCACCGATGTCACCTTTGGTAGCGCCCAGAAGATTTCACCCAGCACACGAAACGCAACGGAATGAATATGGTGAATGTATTCTTTCTGGCGGCGATAGGTTGAGCGCGGCTGCACGTTAAGCCGAAATCCAGGGAAATCAACCGTGGCGGTATAGGCTGGCATGTCTTCAATTTCTGGGAAATCAACATCCACCCAGACGGTTTGGGCGTCGGATGTGACTTCAAAACTGGCGGTTGTTTCACGAAACCAGTCAATTTCTTTAAATACTTCGGCCAGCAAATCTTCCATCGCTTCGGGGTTGCCTTCGCGCCCATTGGTCAAGGCTGATTGACGGACCCGATTGCGCTCGGTGATATCGGCTTTGAGTCGTTTGTAGCTGGCCAGTTGCTCCTGGTAATCAGCCATCACTTCGGTTTTGTAGGTCGTGTGGGCAGTGCGGCGGCGTTCCCATTCGCGCTGGGCCTGGACATAGGCTTCACGCAGCCGATTGTTTTCGGCTTCGATCTGGTCGCGTTTGGATTTCATCAATCCACCCAGAAACCCTGGCGTTTTCAGTTCTGGTGGCAGGGGAATCGGCTCTGAAAAATCGAAAATCTCAGGCGGGGCCGGAACACTGCCAGCCAGGATCAGTTCTGGTAAGTCAAAAGATTTGCGAGGTGAAGGCGTTTCCAGATGCAGGTCGAATCCGGAATCATCATTATAGGCAGCGGCCTCGCGCTCTAACACTTCGGTCACTGCTTTCCAGTTTTGAGATACCAGTTGATCGAGCCAGGTATCAGGCACAACCTGTCCATATTGATTATAAAAACAGATGCGCGAGTCAGCATTGAGCCCAATTGAGGCAGGAACCAGTGTTGGCTGGACACCTGGCGGTGAAGGCTGCTGGCTCCATCCAGGTTGGGTGCCAGGGGGCGGCGGCAATGGGGTTGGCGGAGGCGGCGTCGCCGGGTGCTTGCGTCGGTTGCTCGAAACCTTTGTCCGGTATGACAAACCGGTTCCAGGCACACCCAAATTCAAAAATGTGCCGGCAGAGCCGACATTGACCGAAGCGCCCTGCCCACCAACGGTCACACTCATGCCTTTGGTGCTGAGATTCACCTTGAGACCGGGAGCAATTTTGATGGATTTGCGAAACCGAAAGCCCATGACAGTTCCAAATGACGAAGTGGTTTTTG
>DAOQNB010000684.1:1974-4100 GCA_035335845.1 Acidobacteriota bacterium
TCTTCAGCCTCAATTCCCAGCATAGCCTAATTCGACAGACTGATTCCACCTGCCGGATACTGGGAGCAGTGTTGATTCTGCCTCAACCTTGGCTATAATCGCGCCGCTTTCTTACCTTCCAGGCAGACTTTCCAATCGTGTTTCTGCCCCTTAAAGTTGTGAATACAAATCTGCTTTTAAACACAAGGAGAACTTTCAATGGTCAAAGAATATGATCTGGTCGTGCTGGGTGCCGGTCCCGGCGGATATGTGGCGGCCATTCGCGCCAGTCAACTCGGTCTCAAAACCGCCGTTGTTGAAAAGAAATATTGGGGCGGTGTTTGTTTGAACGTCGGCTGCATTCCGTCGAAAGCATTGCTCAGAAATGCTGAACTGGTACACATCCTCAAGCACAAAGCCAACCAGTTTGGAATCAAAGTGGATGGAACGCTCAGCTTTGACTATGGTGAAGCCTACCGCCGTAGCCGCAAAGTCGCCGATGGACGCGTCAAAGGTGTCCACTTTCTGATGCGCAAAAACAAAATTGACGAGTACGACGGCTGGGCCAGTTTTCAGGATGCCAACACGCTGGAAGTTGCCTTAAATAAAGGCGAAACCGAAACCCTCAAATTCAAAAACTGTATCATTGCCACCGGGGCGACAACCCGTTTGATTCCAGGTTCGAAGTTGAGCGAACGTGTCGTGACCTACGAAGAGCAAATCCTTGAAGACAAGGTTCCAGGCAGCATCATTATTGCCGGTGCTGGCGCCATCGGAGTCGAATTTGCCTATGTTTTGAGCAATTATGGCTGTCAGGTGACAATTGTTGAATTTTTGGATCGAATTGTGCCGCTTGAAGACGAAGAAATTTCGGCTGAATTGAAAAAACACTATGAACGTGCCGGCATCAAAATCATGACCAGTACCCGTGTTGATCTGATCGAAGACACCGGCTCAAACGTTCGGGTCACGGTCACTGACGGCACGGGACAGCAAAAAGTGCTCGAAGCCGACAAAGTCATGCAGGCGATTGGATTCAAGCCACGTGTGGAAGGCTATGGCCTGGAAAACACGGGTGTGAAGCTGACTGACCGTGGTGCGATTGAAATCAGCGACTATATGCAAACCAATGTGCCGCATATTTATGCCATTGGTGATGTGACGGCCAAATTGATGCTCGCCCACGTGGCCGAAGCGATGGGGGTGATTGCCGCTGAACACATGACCGGAACGGAAACCATGGGCCTCAACTTTGTCATGATGCCGCGGGCGACCTACTGCCAGCCGCAAGTTGCCAGCTTTGGCTACACGGAAAAACAGGCAATTGAACAGGGCTATGACGTCAAGGTTGCCAAATTCCCATTCACCGCCAATGCCAAAGCCCACGGCTTAAACGATGCCATCGGTTTTGTAAAACTCATCAGCGACAAAACTCATGGCGAATTGCTCGGCGGCCACCTGATTGGACCGGAAGTTACCGAACTGCTGCCGGAACTGACTCTGGCTCAACAATGGGAACTGACGGTTGAAGAAATGTCCCGCAACGTTCATGCCCATCCAACTCTGTGCGAGGCGGTCAAAGAAGCCATCCACGGTCTGGCTGGCCACATGATCAATATGTGAGAAATTGAGAATGAAGAATGAAGAATGAAGAGTGAAGAATGAAGAATGACCCAGATTTTGCCCAAAATATCACTACATTGCTCAACAATCAGTGCCGACCAGATCGGGAGACGACTCGCACAGGGGAATCCCAATCAACCTGAAATGGAATGCAAATTCACTAAAATTTCCTCGTCACTTCCACCAAACTGACTCCGATTAAGTCCTTTCTGTCCTTTGATTGTGGTCTCATCAGGTACCAAAATCACAAGGACAAAAAGGACAAAAAGGCAGGCTGGAAATCAGGTTTGTCACCGCGAAGGCTTGATTTCGTTGAAATTCGATTTCACTCAATAATCATGCAAACTTGTGCCTGCCCTGGGTGACTCGGACAGGTCGGCACTGATCGTTGAGCAACGCGGTGCTACTTGGGGCAAAATTGAGGTCATTCTTCATTCTTCATTTTCAATTCTTCATTCTTCATTTTCAATTCTTCATTCTTCATTCTTCATTCTCAATTCTTCATTCTCAATTCTTCATTCTTC
>DAOQNB010000685.1:0-4097 GCA_035335845.1 Acidobacteriota bacterium
CCTGGCGGCTGAAAAAGGTGTGGCGGTTATCATCAACCGGGCGCTTGAAAGTGGATCTTTGTTTCAGAGGGTCAAGGGAAAGTCACTACCTCCGTGGGCCAGTGAACTTGATTGTGCATCGTGGGGACAATTCTTTTTGAAATTTGTTATTTCTCACCCGGCGGTAACCTGTGTTATATCAGGAACATCCAAACCACAGCATATGAAAGACAACCTTGGGGCCGCGTTTGGAAAACTTCCAGATGCCCCAACCCGACGCAAGATGGTTGAGTTGATGTCGAGCCTGTAATCAAAACCGAAACAAATTCCCAGGATTCAGTCGTTTTGTGCGGGTTCTTTTGCGGATGAACGCTGAGGCAGGTACGCCCTGGTGGAATCACACACTGAAAGAGAAAAGAAAGGAACGTGTATGCAACGACTGAATGGAAAAATTGCCCTGGTTACAGGTGCGGCCCAGGGTATCGGTGAAGCCATTGCCGAACGCTTTGCCCAGGAAGGCGCCTTTGTGGTTGTGACTGATATTCAGGACGAACTCGGGGCCTCGGTTGCGCAACGCTATCCGGGCCAAACAATCTACCGACGGCTCGATGTGCGCAATGAAGCCGACTGGATCGCTGTCACTGACGACATCCTCAGGCAAAAAGGAAAACTGGATATTGTGGTCAATAATGCCGGGGTGACTGGGTTTCACGAAGACCTCGGCCCTCAAGACCCGGAACATGCCTCGCTCGAAAGCTGGCGGAAAGTCCACTCCACCAATCTGGAAGGGGTTTTTCTGGGTTGCAAACATGGGATTCGAGCCATGCGGCCTGCCAGAGCGGGGGTCATCATCAATATTTCCTCCCGCTCTGGACAGGTAGGCATTCCTGGTGCTGCCGCCTATGCCTCAAGCAAAGGCGCGGTGCGCAATCATTCTAAAACCGTAGCGCTCTATTGTGCCGAACAGGGGCTCAATATTCGCTGCAATTCGGTTCACCCGGCGGCCATCCTGACACCGATGTGGGACCACCTGCTCGGGCACGACGATCAGCGCGAAGCCCGTGTTGCAATGTTTACCAGCGACATTCCACTGCGTCGGTTTGGGCTCCCCCGAGAAGTGGCCGATGCCTGTCTGTTTCTGGCGTCAGATGAAGCCGCCTACGTCACCGGCATCGAGTTTGTCATTGACGGTGGGATTCTGGCCGGAGCATCAGCAGCACCTGGGAAGAAGGATGAGTAACCCTTTCGGGTTCCGGGTTCCGCTTTCCGAAAGAGAAGGTGTGCTCATTTGCGACAGGTTTGTCCCAAAATCGAACAACCTTTTAAAAAATTTTGGAGTGCGGTGACGTCTCACCGCTTTGATTTTGAGCAACTTATCGCTGGATTACACCATTTTGGAATGAAAGCCTCGTATTATGGAAAGACTAACTCATTGAAAAAACTGTATTTCCCTGAACCCTGAACCCGATACCCTGAACCCTAAATGGCATTACTTCGGTTGACTGGCGGCAAGTCGCCAGGATCGAAAGCGCCGACAAGTTGGCGCACCCCAGAAAATATCACGCTTTGTTTTCTGGAATAACAATTGCACTTCTGACCCAGATTCGCCTTTTTTCATTCAAGCCATCTTTCATTTTCTGGAGTTATGTCGTGCATCAAGTAATTCGTGATCTGCGGACCAGCCTGCGGTTTTTTGTGCGCAAGCCTGGATTCTGCACCATCATTGTGTTGACCCTGGCGCTGGGAATTGGCGCCAACACGGCGATTTTCAGTGTTTTACACGCAGTTTTGATCAATCCCCTTCCCTATCGCGAACCCGACCGCATTGTTGGTCTGCGCGAATCCCTCCCGGATGAAGGCATCATTCCGGTTTCCTATCGTTCATTTGCCGAGTGGCGCGACCGCTTAACTACCTTTGAACGAGTGGCCGCTGGATCCAACTGGAATCCAAACCTGGAAGACGAGCACAACCCGCTTCGACTCATAGGCGCCACCGTGTCAGGCGGGTACTTTGACGTTATGGGGCTTTCTCCGCTGGTGGGGCGGGTTCCAATGGCTGATGACGAACGCCCTGATGCCCCTCGGGTGGTTGTGCTGGGCGAACAACTCTGGCGGAATCGGTTCCATCGTTCGCCAACAGTCATCGGCCAGCAGATCCGGTTGAGTGGGAATCAGTTTACCGTGATTGGGGTTGTGCCTGACCCGTTTGTTCAGACCAACATCGGCTCAGTTGAACTCTGGACGCCCATGCGGGTGAATGACCAGACCGCCCGTGAAAATCCTGGCCGGTACTTGTTTGTGGTTGGGCGGCTCAAGCCTGGAATCACGCTGGAACAGGCCAGATCAGATGCCGCCAGAGTCATGACCCTGATCAAACAGGAATTTCCAGAAACCCACAACAGCCGCTATCAGTCAGTGGTTCAACCACTTCGCGATTTTGTGGTATCCCGAGATATGCAACAGGCGCTCTGGCTACTGGTGCTGGCCGTGGATTGCTTGCTCCTGATTGCCTGCTCAAATGTCGCCGGGTTGTTGCTGGCGCACGTGACTCAACGCGAACGCGAGCTGGCCATCCGGGCCGCACTTGGCGCCAGTCGGTGGCAACTCATCCGCCAGTTACTGATCGAACACACCGTTTTTGCCGTCACAGGTGGCGTGATGGGTGTCTGGCTGGCCTACCTAAGCCTTGGACTCCTGGTCAAAATCAGCCCTGACCTGGTGGCTCGATTCAACACGGTATCTATCAGCGGACCGGTGCTCTGGTACACCGTCGGCGCCACAACGCTGGCCGCGATTGTCTTTGGTGTGTTGCCGGCACTCCTTGGTACCAAAACTGACCTGATCGAAGTCTTGAAACAGGGCGCCACCACTGTTTCACAAGGCACTGGCCAAAAACTTTTTCAAAGTGGACTCGTCGTGCTGGAAATCAGTCTGGCGTTTGTGTTGATGGTTGGGGCGGGCCTGCTGGTTCAAAGTTTTGTCAAACTCAATCAGGTCAAACCTGGGTATGATCTGGACCCGGTGCTCACAATGGATGTCTATTTGCCTGGCGCCCGATATACCCAGGCCGAGCAACGCATCGCCTTCTATCGGTCTGCGATTGAGCGGCTCCGGTCAATTCCTGGGGTAACGGTTGCCGCTGCGGTTCAAGGGCCACCGCTCAAAGGCCCGATTTATTCCGACCCGGTGCTGATTGAAGGTCAACCGGCACCACGCCCTGGCGAAGTGCCGTTCCTTCGCCAAAACGTCGTTACGGCTGATTACTTTCGCACATTAGGTATTCAGGTTGTTCAAGGCCGCTCTTTTTCGGAAACGGAAACCTGGGAAAACCATAACGTCATTGTGATCAATCAATCCTTTGCCCGCCGGTTCTGGCCGGGCGAAAACGCGATTGGAAAACGGCTCAAAACCGGTGAGGAAAAGCCCTGGTTATCAGTGGTCGGCGTCATTGCCGACGTGGCTCAGGATCGCTTTGATCGTCCTGGAATTGAGGAAATGTATTACCCCTATGTAAATCCGGCTGAAACACTTCCAGTCTTTGGAATGAATCTGGTGGTGAGATCAAATCTAGATCCTGAGAGTTTAATCCCGGCCATCCGGCAGCAACTACGGCAGATTGATCCAGTCGTGCCAATCAACCGGGTCCTGACCCTGCGGCAACTGGCAGATCAGGTCAATGGTCGCACCCGGCTGATGGTGGTCTTGTTGAACCTGTTTGCCGGGCTCGCCCTTATCCTCGCCCTCACCGGGGTGTATGCCGTCATGACCTTTTTTGTGACCCAGCGCCAGCAGGAAATTGGCATTCGAATGGCGATGGGCGCCACACAGCACCAGGTTTTGAAACTGGTCATTGGCCGCTGTATGACGCTGTGTGCCATTGGACTTGCCCTGGGGCTTGGCGTCTCGCAACTGGTTGGGCAGGTGCTCAACTCGCAGGTTTTTTCAATCTCAGTGTTTGATGTGCGAACCTTTGTCGGAATGGCTGTGGTACTGGGCTTTTCAACCCTGATCGCGGTGTATTTTCCCGCTCGCCGCGCAACAGAAATTGATCTAATTTCCGTCCTGCGCGGGGAATAACACCATTTTGCAATGAAGTTCTTGTATTACGGGAAGGCTAA
>DAOQNB010000686.1:0-4092 GCA_035335845.1 Acidobacteriota bacterium
CATCTGGAGCGGGTGATGCGGGCGGTTCGTTCGGTTTCGGGTGTTGTTGCCGTGGAGCGAACCACAGAGAACTGAGGTGTAGGGATTTTGTCATTGGGAGTTAAGCATTCATAGCCGGATTTCTGAAATTCGAAAACCCTGAACCCTGAACCCTGAACCCTGAACCTTGAACCCTGAACCCTGAACCCTGAACCCTGAACCCTGAACCCGGCCTCTAAAAGAATTTCCCAAACGCAAAGAAGATTTTTCCACGTCCGCTTTCGCCGACGCTTCCAATCAGTGAAAAAGGACCAAAAATAGTATCCACTACCAGTCCGGCAGAGACACTTTGCCGGTACCGAAGCCGACTGGCATCGGTCAGTGGCCCGCCCCAGGCGCCACCAATGTCATACCATCCGCCGACAAAAACTTTTTTGCCAATGAGTGGTGGTAACTCTCCAATTGGCCGCAAATACCCAAGGCTGTTCAGGAAATAGTGATTTCCCCGGAATTCATCCCGATCAAACGAACTCAACCGAAATGGGCCGCCCACCGTGAAAGATTCGGTCGGAGTGGCGTCATAATTGAATGACGAACCGCCGGAACTGACCAGAAACACTGAGCCTTTATCAAATGCCGGTTTGAAAAATGACAGTCGGGCTTCAGCCTGTGGGAAACTGCCCGAAGTCCCAGGACTGTTGGGGCTGTCAAAAAACCAGCGACCTTCCACCGAAGTCCGCAACCCCTTTGACGGAACTGTGGCGCTATCCTGCCCATCAAACGCCCACCGGATCCGCGCCAGCGCAAACCGTCCATCAACACTTGGAAGTCCTGGGTCTCCGGCGCGTACGTTGGCGTCCGTATGTCCAAATTCCAGGCCAAACCGCAATTCCTGTTTTTGATCAAGCCGCCCAATGTCAAAGGCCAGGCCGGTCCGGTCCAACTGGTATTCCGCGATGTTTCGATCACCAGAAAACACGTTTTGGCGGCGACGCTGGTAGCTAAATCGGGGCGCCACAAAAAAGCCGCTGTAGCCAAACGGTTGGATTTCATTCAAAGGGTAGAAAAACTCTGAGGCCAGGTAGGTCTGAAATCCGAGTCGCACATCGTTGCGCCATTCCGTGCCGTGTTTGACCAGATCAAAAAACGTCAATCGGGTTCCAACCGTAAAATTGATGTTGTTGACATCGGAACCGTCAATTTCCAGCCCAAAATTCATCGTTGGCGGTGCATAGGTTTTTTCAAGCACCGAAATGATCAGCGTGTTGTCTTTTGGTTTGGGCGAGAATTCATAACCCAGGCTGTCATACCGACCAACCCCGGTGTATTTGGTGAGATTGGCTTCGAGGTGGTCAAAATCAATTGGACGGCCAATCATGTCTTCAAAGTCAGGTTTGATCAGTTCGGCATCGGCGACCTCTGTTCCCTGAACGTCAATTCCGGTTGGAATTGGAATGTCCGAGCGCTGGCGCTCGCTGCGCGCAATGAGGTATTCATCCCAGGTGGGCGCATCAATCGAGAGCATGGACAGGATGCTTTCACTTTCAGTCGCTGCCTTGTACCCCAGATTGGCAATGTCATCTACCGGTTTGAAATCCAGGAGCGAGTATTTTTCCAGTTGTGGCGAAATGATGATGTTGGCTTTCGATAGATTTCGACGGTCACTGTCAAGCGTCATGATCGTCAGCGACTGTTGCAAAATACCCAGAAATGAAGAAATGGCCTTCAGGTCACCAAGCGGTGTTCCGACATCAACTGCAATCACGATGTCAGGTTTTAATTCATCGCGCATGGCATCGGTTGGGATGTTATTGAGCAGGGCCCCGTCCACCAGGACTTTTCCTTCGCGTTCCACCGGCGGGAACAGTCCTGGAATGGACATGGTGGCCCGCAGGGCCTGAGCCAGCGATTTGTCACGCATGACTTCGGTTTTTCCGCTTAAAAAATCAGTGGCCACGCAGCGGAACGGAATCGGTAATTCATCGAAATTGTTGATTTTGGCATAAGGCAGCGTCAGGCGATCAATCATCAACCCGATATAGTGCGCCGGGCTGATTCCAAGCGGCAGCGTTGGCCCTTTTTTCAAGCCCAATTCAAAGTTGGTTTGATAGGAATTCCGGTCTTCTTTGCGCCGAAACTGCAACTGGTCATAGGTTGGCCCTGTCCCAATCGCCTTATTCCAATCAATGCTCTTCATAAAAGCCCGAATTTCTTTCGGCTTCATGCCCATCGTGTACATTCCACCCACCAGCGCACCCATGCTGGTACCGGCGATGCAGTCAACTGGAATGCGATTTTCTTCAAACCATTCAAGCACGCCGATGTGGGCAAACCCTCTGGCCCCGCCACCGCTCAAAACCAGTCCAATTTTTTTGCGCTGGCGTTTGGCGGTTGTGAGTGTTTCCCGAAGTTCCTCCAACTCAGCCGAACTTGTGAGCGCCTGGGTTTCAAGGGGGGGCGTTGCCACATCCGATGTCGGTTTTTCAACCGGGTTAAGGGCCAAAACCGGTATTCCGGCACACCAAATCAACATCCACAAAGACAGCAGCCTTTTCAGCATAGATTGCACCAGGGAAGGTCAAAAAGATTGAGGTTTAACCCGTTTGTCATCAGTCGTCGGTCAGCAGTTCACGAAATCTAGGTCTGAGAATGACTTCGCTGAACTCTAATCTGGGACTTCATTCCACAAATGGTGGTAGACCTGTTTATCAAAGGGGGGAACCCAATTCGAGTTTCCGTTGAGGGTTCGATTTCTGAATGTACTCAACCATGGATAAAAGAGCGGACTGGGAATGTTGTCAACAATAGTCAATCACTACTGACACGGCAATGCACGAACCCAATTTTTTTCGTGAAATTGCAAATATCCCAAATCTACTGGCAATGCTATATTTGTGGTCCTGAAGCCTGGCGGCTCAGCTTTTCTTCAAAATCAATTGAGCTCGGGGATGTAAATTTCAAATGGTGATGTTTCGCACGCTTGGTCGGAGTGGAATCGAGGTGAGTGCCCTTGGCCTTGGGTGTTGGGCCATCGGAGGCCCCTTTGAAGATCAGGGCGGCTGGATGGGATATGGAACGGTGGATGATGCCGAGTCACGCCGTGCATTGCATCGAGCGATTGACCTGGGCGTGACCTTTTTTGATACCTCTGATGTGTATGGTTGTGGCCACAGCGAACGGTTGCTGGGGCAGGTCCTGCGGGAGCATCGTCACCAGATGGTGATTACCGCCAAGTTTGGCTACACGTTTGATGAGACTCGACGCTGTGTCACGGGCAAAGATGGCAGCCCGACGTATATCCAGCACGCCTGTGATGCCAGTTTACGTCGGCTGGGCCGCGATTACATTGATGTCTACCAGTTTCATCTCCACGATTATGACCTGGTGCGGGCGGCTGAAGTCCGCGATACCCTCGAATCTCTCGTCGCCCAGGGAAAAATCAGATTTTATGCCTGGGCCACTGAAGACCCGGATCGGATTCGACTGTTTGCGGCAGGTGACCACTGCACTGCCTCTCCGCAATTGCTCAACCTGGTTGACGCCAATCAACAAACCCTGGACCTGTGTGACGAATTTGACCTGGCCTGCATTGCCCGCCGTCCGCTTGGCATGGGATTGCTGACTGGGAAATATGATGCCGGATCAAGCTTTGCTGAAAATGATATGCGGCGACGGTTTGGGTGGAATCTCAAAGATGGGAAACAGGCTCAGATCCTCAATAAAATCAATCACCTGCAAGATATTCTCACCCGAGGAGGTCGCACTCTGACCCAGGGAGCGCTGGCCTGGATTTGGGCGCGTCACCCACGGGCCATCCCTATTCCAGGCTTTAAAACCGTTGCCCAGGTGGAAGAAAATCTGAAAGCGCTGGATTTTGGACCGCTCTCAACTGAGGACTTTGATTACATTGAGAGGATCAAGTCGGTCGTTAGTCGTCAGTAGTCAATAGTCAGTCGTCAGTCGTCAGTCGTCAGTCGTCAGTCGTCAAGTGTTAGAAATTCAAATTCTTTGTCAAGTGTATTCTATTCTCAATAAACTACTTATGAGAGTTTTCTTATGAGGAGAACTCACCTGTTCAAGATTTTGAGTTGGTGTACTGACGACTGACAAAAA
>DAOQNB010000687.1:0-4090 GCA_035335845.1 Acidobacteriota bacterium
TGGGTTACCAGCCTTCCACCCAGTTCCTGTTCCTGGGAGCGTCGGCAGGATGCTGGCGTTCCCAGAGGAATCTTTTTCTGAAAAACTATCAATTGGTGTTTTGAGATCGTCTCTTCGGATTCTCTTGACATTTCTTCGCCGCATAGCGGCTCAATACGCGATCCGAAATGTCAACAGAACCTGGTGCTTTGGTGGTGAGAAATCAATACTTTTGAAGAAGAACCTATCACCAGTTTTTCTTCATTCTTGATTCTCCATTCTTCCCTATTCCTGAGGTGGTCAGGCATGTCCCAATCGGGTCCGCTGGTGATTCATCCAACTTCGTGTGATTGCCCATCCTGCCGGCATATTCCGAGCCGTCTGTACCCGGCCCCGCAGGCTCTCACCTTGGGTCCTGGTGAACGGGCATCACGATTATTGCGTGGAACATTGCTCAATGTGGGGTTGCATAACCACCCAACCCGGCTTTCCCTCCGGTGGGTGACACAAGGTCGGTACACGTATGAAATCCAGGGCCGACGATATGTGCTTACACCTGGAAATGTGTTGATTACTGAAGACGGCGCCACCTATAACTCAATCTCAACCGCTGGGGTGCGAACTGAGTCATTGAGTGTGACTTTTCATCGCACAATGGTGCTGGATGTATTGCAAAACAGCCGGGCTTCGCAGGAACGATTACTCGATCAAAATGGCCATATCATTCAAAGTCAAGAAGTTACCTTTTTTACTCATACGTTTCCGGTAACGGGTCCACTGACTCAAATCCTCTTACGGTTTCAATGCTTAACCCAGGGCGAACAACCAGCAGGAATGAATTTCCACACTTTGTTTTTTGAAGCCATGTCGGAGATGATCATTCACGAGGGAAAAGCTCGCCGGGAAATGCTGGCGATTCCGTCCGTGAAAGCTGCAACTCGCGAGGAACTCTATCGGCGGTTAAACCTGGCTCGGGAACATATCCACGCCAACCAGACTGAGGAACTGAACCTGGAAACCATCGCAGCCCAGGCGTATCTCTCACCTTTTCATTTTCTCAGATTGTTTAAGCAGGCGTTTGGGATGACGCCGCACCAGTACGTGCTTGAACTGCGGCTTGAAAAAGCCCGCCAGGTATTGCACAACCGTCGCAATGACGTTCCCCTTGCCCGATTAGCGCTCGATTGTGGGTTTAACGAGGTGAGCAGCTTTACCAAAGCCTATAAACGCCGGTTTGGAGTCTTGCCCAGTCAGGATCGCCCAGGTTCCAGGACGCAGCTTGATGTCTGAAAATTAGCAATTTTTTCAAGGCGGGCCATTTTGGGGGCCGTACCGTGTGATACCAAGCGATCACACCAACACGGAGAAACATCCATGACCACCCCAGTTCGCCGATTCGTCACAACGACACTCACCGGGCTCACGCTGGGCCTTTGTCTCGCCAATCCAATTTCGACTTCAGTCATTTTCGCCCAACAGAAAACGGTGATTACCAGGGCCGATGAACTTCCCCGCCGATCACTCCAGGTCCAGGGGAAGGCGCTTGAACTGCTCAAGGACACCGCTCAACTCACCCGTCTGGCAGACATCCTGATTGCCAGCTTGAATGACGATTTAAAGAAATATGACATTCAAGACAAAGCCACACTGACTGGCTATTATCAGGGATTGATTGCATTGCATTTTTTCAAAGGGGAGTTTGATCAGACCATCAGTCTCATTCCAAAATTACGGGAATTGGAAAACAAGCCCGCTGATAAACTTCTGGCTGGGAGTTTCATTGAAGCTTATATCAAAGCCGCAAAGTCAACCGGCACGACTGAAGGCGCGGCGTTCAAACAGGCATTTGAAAAAAATTATGCGGAAGCCTATGCCCGGCTTCCCTTTGCCGAAATCAAAAATGAGATTGAATCTGGGCTTGGAAGCCTTCGAATGTCAAACCCGGAACTCATCCTCGGGTCGGTTGAGTCACAACTCCAACCTCTGCTCGATAACACCAAAGGCAATGTTCCGGAATCCGTTCCCCTCGGCCTGATTGGGCTCAGAATGAGTATGGATCGCCGAATCCCGCTCAAAGATGAGATGGTACGGGTTTTTGAAAACCTTCTGGCTTCAAATCAGGCATCAGCCGTCACAACAAGTGACATCTGGGAGTCTCGAAAAGCCACCTTACCGGCCACTGCCAGTTTGTCTCCAGTGATTGCCGCCGTTTGGGACTCAGGAGTGGATATGAAGGTCCTGCCTGAGGCCAACCGCTTTGTGAACCCGAAAGAAGTTGTGGATGGAAAAGATAATGATGGCAACGGTTATGTGGATGATGTCAATGGCATTGGCTATGATCTGATTTCAGCCACCAAAAGCATCGGCACACTTGATAACCCGGTCGGAAAAATCAAAAGCGATGTGAAAGAATTGCAAAAACTGACCAAAGGCTCGCTTGATTTGCAGTCAGCGATTCAGAGCCCCGAAGCTCAGGCCCTGCAGAAAACGGTGGCCGGACTCAAACGCGAGCAGGCCACGTCTTTTCAAGAAGAATTGAGTTTCTATGGTGGTTTTGCACACGGAACGCACGTGGCGGGAATCGTGGCGGACGGAAATCCAGCCATCAAGGTGCTCGGAGCGCGAATGACCTGGGACTACCGGACATTGCCCAATGCACCGAGCCGGCAGCGTTCAGAATTTACCGCCCAGATGTACCGTGACACGGTGGCCTATTTCAAACGCAATGGTGTCAAAGTCGTCAATATGAGCTGGCGTTATAACAGCAGTGCCTATGAAGGTCTGTTGACCCTTCACGGCATTGGGAAAGACGAGCAGGACCGCAAGCGAATTGCCAACGAATTATTCAAGATCGAACGTGATGCCCTCTATGACGCCATCCGCCAGGCAGGTGATATTCTGTTTGTGTGCGGTTCAGGCAATGAAAACAACGATGCCAACTTTTCAGAATATATTCCGGCTTCGTTTGATCTGCCTAACCTGATCACGATTGGCGCCGTGGATAGCGAAGGAAAACGAACCTCATTTACCACTGAAGGCCGAAGCGTTGATTTCTATGCCAATGGATTTGAAGTCGAAAGCTTTGTTCCAGGCGGTGACCGGTTGAAATTCTCTGGTACTTCGATGGCGTCACCACAGGTTGCCAACCTGGCTGCCAAGTTGCTGGCCATCAATCCCAAACTCAAACCAGCCGAACTGGTGCAATTGATTGCCCAGGGAGCCGAAAGCTCACCCGAAAGCGCACAGATCAAATTGATCAACCCAAAGCGCACGCTTGAACTGGCAACCTCAACCCGCTCAGCTCAAAAGTAAGAACAGTTGATGAGTCAGTCATCAGTCGTCAGTCGTCCATCAGTCAGTAGTCAGTAGTCCATCAGTCAGTAGATAAAACCCAGATGGTTGATTTCATGGAATTCCTGAAAAAAATTGTTCATAACTGACTCAAAAAGAACCAAATACACTTGACAGACAATTCAAAATCCCAACACTTGACGACTGACGACTGACGACTGACGACTGACTACCTTTACATCGCAAACCCGGTTTCCAACTCATAATCACGCGGGTACACATCCAGAACAATCGGCTGATTGATCGGCTGATATGAAAATGTACAGGTACTGGCGTTGACAAAGGTTGTTGCCCCTTGTTTTACAATGCCATAGCCTTCGTGGATGTGACCAAAAACATGAACCGTTGGCCTGATCCGTTTCACAACGGTCAGAAGTTCTTCACACCCTGCCTGATCACCTGAAATCGTCAAATCCCCAATCCCCTGGGGTGGTCCGTGGGTAATTAACACATCTGTATCTGGCGCAATCAGATCCCATTTTTCACGCAGTGGCCGCCCACGATGCAGATTAAAGGCCCAATTGAAAAACCACGGTTGCCAGGGACTTCCCCAAAACTTCAACCCCAACAGGTGAATCCCCGAGTCCTGCAAGTAAATACCATTGGTGAGCATTCGTCGGGCAATGTCCGGCGTAAGCTGAAACGCCCAATCGTGGTTGCCGGCAACAATGATTTTATACTGAAACGGAAGCATCCCCAACCAGTAATTAAACTCTTCTATTTCTTCAAGTTGACCACGTCCAGTCAAATCTCCGGCATG
>DAOQNB010000688.1:0-4089 GCA_035335845.1 Acidobacteriota bacterium
TTTTTCACACTTCAGTCCAGAACCGGGGTTCAATGGGCCTCGCCTTCTCACAATTTCTGTCCGATTTGACCAAACAAGGAACATTGACGTCGCCCCAGTTGCCGGATGTGCTTAAGCTTGAAACACTGATGGCAGGTTGTCGCCGCGAACTTGACGCGGCTGGTGGGCCAGTTCAGAACGCATTGCCCGGTTCAATTGACGAACACCAGGAAGTCCGGCTCTCCCCTGGCGTTGCCGTCGGTCGGTTTCAGGGCAACACCATCGAGACAATTCAAAAAATTGAGCAATATTTATTTGAAGTCAACTTAATGCCGGCCATGGTGCTGTGTGATGATGCCCCACGATTGCCGGCGCTTCCGAGAGTGGATGAGAAAAAGAAACTGTACCTGCAATGTGTCCCGAGTGCGTCCGGTGTTTCGCTGGTCAATATTTCCCGTGATGAATTCCTGGTGTTGTCCGAAGCCAAACGCCCGACTTCGATTCAACGGCTGATTGCGCGGGCTTCAGGTTCGGCCATTCCCAAATCAAAAGCACTTGAAATCATCGTTGAGGCTCTGGAGCAACAACACCTGACCCTTTGGAGTGCGGCGGCTTGACGCCGCTTTATGCCCTTACCGGAAATCGCCCTGAATCACAAACGGCGCCCAGTAAAAAGGTGACTTATATTTCGTTTGCCGCAAAAGTTCGAGCTGGGCGCCCCGGAGTGCAGCCGCTGGAGATTCCTGCCGGGTTAGCATTCGTCGGTAAAAGCGCTTCATCAACTCTGCGGTTCCCCGGTCGCTGACTGCCCACAAACTGACGACCACCCGGCGGGTGCCAGCATACATAAACCCACGAGTCATCCCCACCAGACCCTCTCCAAGTAAAACCTTGCCCAGCCCAGTTTCACAAGCCGAAAGCACGACCAGATCGGCATTGAGTTTTAACTGGTAGACATCTGCAAGCGGCAAGAACCCATTGATCTTTTCACCCTGTTCGTTCCGAAGTGCAAAAATTAAGCCTGAATTCTCAGGATGCTCTGAGCTGACATACCCGTGAGTCGCAAAATGCACAATTTGGAACTGGCTCAAATCAGTTTCCATCAAGGTCTGCCGATTGGCCTGAAAACCGCTGGCAACGAACAGGTTGGAAGCCGGGATTAGCTGTTTCAAAAATTGCACTTCGGTTTGGGTCCCTGGTAATCGCGGAATTTCAATTTCGTTCAATTCGTTCCAGAGAGGGGTTTCATCCAGTTTATTTATTGGGGTGCTTTGGTTGCGCGGACGGGCTGGATTGGAAGCCTGGGTCTTGTGCTTTGTCTGGCTTAAACGGGGGTCAAGAGCTGAAAAGACCGGATCAGCCCAAATCGTCAGCCGTTTTTGGATGACAGACTGTGGTTGTGGTTCAGAAAGGAGCCTGGTCAGGATTGAAGCCGATGGTAAATTGACAATTTCATACTGTTCCAGCATTCGAAGTTTTCCTGGTCTTTGCTGACCGGGCTGTCCGGGGTGCTCAATGGGTAAGGCACTAAACGGGACAAAATTTAATGCCCCATCTGCAACCAGCAAAACCCGTCGGGTTTTTAAAGCCGGGAGAAGGGGCCGCAGAATTGCCTGACTGAGGTTTTTCCCGGCTTGTTTCAAGGAAGTTTTGAGCGGGGTGAGGTTGGCAAGTTTTAAATCGCGGGTTGGCCCAGGTTGAAAAGACAGCGCCTGACAAAAGGCTCTGGCCTGGGCTTCGATATCGCTCTGTTTAGGAAGCCGAAACGCTTTTATTTCAGTTTGGGTCACAACCCAGGCATAACTTTCTTCCTCGCCCAGGCAGTATTCGACGAGGGTGGTCTCAGGATCTAAAATCTGTTGTTGCAATACTTTTACTGAAAGCGGCGTTGGTTGGGTCAGTTCGGCATAGCGGGTGTATTTGTCCCGGATTTGTGCCTCAACCTCGGTGAAAGCTTCGCTCAATCGCTGGATTTCTGTTCGTACGAGTTCGATTTTTTGAGTGTCAGGTCTGGGCTGGTTGAACAACCTTGACAGGTAACTCGATTGATCAATCATTTTTTGCCGGATAAATTCTTCCTGGGCAATCAGGTTGGGTTCGATTCCGACATTGATTTTGGCCTGGGCCGCCGTTAATAAATCAAGCAGTCCGCGTGCCCGAGACGTTTCGTTGGCTTCAAAGGCTCTGGCAATGGCGTCGGGGCTGTTTCCGGGCTGCATCAAGAGGGAAATATATAACTTGAACGTTCCTTGAACCGTCGTAAAAAAACTCGCTCGGGTCTCGATATCCGCAATACTGGACCGAAGGGTTTCAATGCGATGGATTGCTTGTTCGAGATTGGCAATGGCGGTTTGGGTGTCGCCGATTCGGGCATGAGTCTGGGCCAGAACCATAAATGCCCGCACCTGACCCTGGGGATCTTCAATCTGGGTAAACACCTCAAGTGCCTGTTTCTGATAGTCAAGTGCCTTTTGGGTATTTCCCAGCCTGGTTTGAATCCCAGCCAGATTGATCAAGGTGTTTCCAGTACCGATTCGATCTTCAATTGCCTGGCGAATCTCCAGTGCCTTTTGATATTGCTCCTGCGCAGTAAGCGTATTTCCTTCTAAATCCTCAACCGCCGCAATAATTTGGTACCCTTCAGCTTCTAACCGCTTCAGCCCGAGTTGTTTGACAATTTCAAGTGCTTGCAGGCACACCGAGCGGGTGAGTGGCCAGTTTCCCTCTGTTTGATGAAGCCGGGCGAGTATCAGCAACGCCCCGGCTGTTTGGCGACGGTCACCGGATTCTTTTGAGAGGGCCAGGGCCTGATTGAGTGTGGCCAGGGCTTTGGCCTGTTCGCCAGTCAACCGGTACAAATTCCCAATCGTGGTCAGGATCATGGACTGCAATCCTAAATTAGTGGTCTGGGTCGCCAGTTTCAGTGCCAGTTTTAACTCATCCAATGCAAGTTGGAATTTTCCCTGAACCAGGTACACGCGGCCCAGGCTATTGCGGGTATTGGCTTCAAAGGTATGATCTTCAAGCTTTTGCAGGAGTGGCAATGCCTGGTTGAGATATTTAAGGCCAGTCTGAGTATCACCTGATGAAATAAACCGCTCGCCGATATTGACCAGTAAAATCCCCTGGGCGGCTTGATTTCCGAGTTTCTGATAGATGGCCAGTGCCTGTTCATACTGAACCAGAGCTTCCTGATTTTTTCCCTGGTCGGCTGAAAGATTTCCCAGAATGTTGAGGACCTGGGCCAGCGAATCCTGATCGCCATGTGGAGTTAATATCTGGGCGGCGGCGGTCGCATGGGTCAGAGCTTTGCCTGAATCTCTTGAAACATAATACAGTTGTGCCAGCAATGGGTGCAGACGGGCCAACTCGGCGGATAAGGTTGTTTTCTCCCACTCTGAAACAGCCTGGTCATACGCCTCAAGGGCCAGTTTTTGACGGTTGGTAGCAAGGTAAAAGTTACCAAGGTAGGTCAAACACTGAGCCCGATCAGTTGGATCATCAATGAGTTGTGCGAGTTTGAATCCTGCCTGACCAGCCTCGATAGCTCTGGCCTGGGTCTCTGGGGTTTGTTGATTCCAGCTTTTGATGGCTTCCTGGAGCTTTGATTGGATTTCAAGTCGGGTCAAATCAGCCGGAGATTTCTCGCGGAGTTCAACCACTCTGTAGCAAACTTTTCCTGGTTGAGCCCTGGCATCGAGGGCTTTGGCTTCAATCCGGTAGGTTCCATCCTGGTCGGCAATCCAGCTTACCATTTCAAGGCCAAACCCACCATTTGGGCTATCAACTTCGGTCAGTTGTTTACCTTCCGGTGAATACAGCACCACCACGATATCCAGGGCACCTTGTTCGATCACACACCTGAAAAACTGCCCGGCTTTAAGCTGGACGTTGAAGATTTTGGAAGCTGGTGGCGTCAATTGTGTCGCTTCGCACTGCTGTGCCGGGGGGAGCGGTTGCTGGCTGGTTTGAGCTGATGCCGAAAGCGAAAGGGTCAACAGGACCTGGCATAAAACCAGCCATGAAAACAGGTTTAATACCATTTTGCAATGAAGTCCTCGTATTACGGGAAGGCTAAAGTATTGAAAAAATTGTATTTCCCTGAACCCT
>DAOQNB010000689.1:0-4082 GCA_035335845.1 Acidobacteriota bacterium
CAATGGTCAGTAGTTCGCTAAGTTCATTTCATTGAATTACTTGACCATTTTCTAATGCAACGTATTGATTGCAAAATGGTATGACAAGATGACAGAGGATTTTTTCAGCCCTCAGCCCTGGATTTCAGCCCTCAGCCCTCAGCCCTCAGCCCTTCAATTGCCCTCAGCCCCTGGGGTTCAGCCCGGAACCCGGTTATCGATTCAGGTCTTTGAGCATCTCGTCAACATCGGCTTTGACTTCGGGATTGAGTTCAACGGCTTTGGTGAATGACTGCCGGGCCTGCTCGCGCAACTGGTTTGCCGGAACTGGATCTTTTTGGATTTGAGCTTTCAATGCAAACAGTTTTCCCTGGGTAATGTGAAATTCCGGGTTATCCCCTTTGAGATCAATCGCTTGTTTGATTTCCTCCAGACCTGAATTCAGTGTTGCCAGAGCCTCTTTTTTCTGGGCAATGAGCCAGCGAGCCCGGAGCCACTGTAATTTGGCAAGCTGGTTATGAGCGGCTGAATATTCTTTGTTTAATTCGATTGTTTTTCGAAAAACAGTTTGGGCTTTGGCAAAAATGTGCTCTGAAAACGGCTGACCGGTGTCGAGCAGCCACTCCAGAGCAATGGCCTGGGCCTGACCCTCGTGCGACCAGGCTTCAAAGAATGTCGGGTTGAGTTCCTGTGCATGTTGAAATGCCTGAATGGCAGGGGTCAAAGCAGCCATTGGATCGTGTTTGATACTGGTTTGGTAACTGGCCTCGATCAAATGGGCCCGCCCGATATAGAGATAGGTATAGGCGTCGTTATCCCGAATCTTGAGCCCCTTGGCCAGGGTTTCAAGCGCCTGATTGAGCAGCGGAAGCGGATCTTGCTTCTGATCAGCCAGATACTGGGCCTTCTGCATATACACCTGGGCAAAATTATTGTAGGCAATCGGGTTTTTTGGGTTGGCAGCAATTCCCCGTTCATAAAACCGGATGCTTGCTTCAAATTCAGCCGATGGATCCTGACCGTGGTCTATTTTGTAGGCAATAATGTCGGTAAATGCAGTTGCGGTATTGATGAGCGCACCATACAGGTTCGGGTTTAGTTCCAGCGCGCGCTGATATGTTTCAATCGCCTGATTGAGTACGGGAATTGGGTTTTGCCCCTGAATCGCCAGGTATTCCCCCTTTGAGAGAAATACATTGGCCAGACTATTGTAAATTCTGGCCGTTGGCTGTGATAACTCAAGAACTTTTGTATAGCATCCGGCGGCTAAATCATAGGATTGAATCGGACTCTCTCCATTGACGAGCTGGTATTCTCCAAGTGACCAGTAGGCCCACCCCAAATAGAAATGATTGACGCCGTGATTGGGCCTGGCCGCGACCGCCTGCCGGTTAAAGTCAATGGCCGATTGAAAATCACGATCTGGATTTTGGCCTTTGTCCATGACATAGATTCCGCGCTGGCGAAAGGCTTCACCCAGCATCCGAAATCCAAAGGCATTGTGGGGATCAACGGCCAGGGCAGCCCTGGCTTTTTCGATACAGCCTTCCAACTCAAGGACCGGGTCTTCCCCTTTTTCCGTTTTGGTCTGAGCCTGAAGGATCGAAATATTGGCACTGACCAGATACAAATCAGCTTTCCCAGGCGATACAGTGATCCCCTGGTCACAGACAGTCCGCGATTGGTCAAGCATCTCCTGGAAGGGCTGCCCGGTGGTCATGAGAAGGCGGGTCGTGTGAAATCCGACCCAGGCCAGTTCTTTATATGTCTCCAGGTCGCTTTCGGCGATCATTTGGGCCTGACGAAATGCGGTCTCGGCCTGTTTTAAGGAATCAAGAGCGGCCAGGTGCTCACCAGCCTCCAGCCGTTTGATGCCCTGATCAAGATAAATTTGACCAATGAGTCGCTGGGCTTCATAGAGCCAGGGAATTTTTTTCAGGGCGATCTCAGCTTTGACCAGAGCTTCGGGCCATTTCTGATCATGCCAGTACATCAAAGCTTCGACATACTCGGCGGCTTCACCCGGAGCCTGGCGCCCCTGCTGCAAATACCTGAGCGCCGGTTGCTTGAGTTCCTCTTCCGCCTTTTTGACCTCAACCTGGTAGAGTTCTTTATTGGAAATGGCCTTGGCTTCGTCGAGTCGCTGCTGAAACAATTCACCCAAAACCAGCCCCAGAGCATAGGCCGTTTCCGAAGTTTGATATCCATTGTTCCAGGCGGCTTCCAAATGGGTGCGGGCGGCTTGATATTCGCCCAAAGCCAGATGTCCACGGCCAATGGCATAATGGCCGGGACCTTCGCTGATTTTCCCAAAGCTGTTCATGGTTGCTTCCACGGCCTGCATCCGCTCGCGGACCATGGCTTCCTCGCGGGCAATGTTGTGGCGCGGCAACATATGACCGTGGCGCATGATGGTCTCAATTTCCCTGACCCGTTCGCCCAACTGTCGTGCCAGTTCAGATTGTTGCCGCGCCTGCCAGAGCGCGTGAACGCCGCTCACCAGAAAGAACAACCCAATCCCAAGCGCCGCCGCCACAATTGAGGCGGCGACGCGATGCTTATACAGCAACCTCTTGGTCCGGAACCAGGCTGAAACAGGTCGGCCCTGGATCGGCTCGCCAGCCAGAAATCGGAGCAAGTCATCCTGGAGCGCCCGGGCTGAGTCATAGCGCTGCTGCGGCTCTTTCGCCAGGCACTTCATGACAATTGTTTCCAGATCAACCGGGATGCGCGAATCAAGGCTCCGCAACGCCGGCGCTTCATCCTGAATGACTTTGAGCAACACCTCCATAATGGACCCCTGGCTAAAGGGAACCTTGCCAGAGAGCAATTCATAGAGTGTCACCCCCAGGCTGTAGATATCGGTGCGTCGGTCCAGGCGGTCGGTTTCTCCGCGAGCCTGTTCGGGTGACATATAATAAGGAGTGCCCAACAGCGCCCCTTCAACGGTCATGCCGCTGGCCGCCACCTGCCGGGCCAGTCCAAAGTCCATCACATAGGGTTTGAGCAATCCATCTTCGCCGGTGCCGACAATAATATTGTGCGGCTTGATGTCGCGATGAATCAGTCCTTCTTTATGGGCGGCCTGGAGCGCGTCGGCCACCTCGGCCATAATTTTAACCTTTTGCTCCACCGACAACCCGGCCATGGCTTTATCCAGGGTTTGACCGGGCAAATACTGCATGGCGATAAAATACCGGCCTTCAAATTCGCCAACTTCATAGACTTTGCACACGTGTGGATGATCAATCTGGGCCTGGGAACGCCCTTCCATCAGCAACCGCTGGACAAGTGTCGGGTTGTCTTTGATCAAAAACTTGAGCGCCACCGGGCGTTTTAACAGCGGGTCAAAGGCCTCATACACCGTCCCCATGCCGCCTTCGCCAATCCGACGGACAATTTCATATCGCCCAACCTGTCGAAACTCAAGTTCGCGATTGATCCCGGATTTTGGCGCCGACTGATGTGGCGTGGCACCCGGTGTGGCCATTTGGGTTGGAAGTTGACTGACACTCGCCAGATGAAGCGGCTCGGGAGCTGGCTGAAAGGCAAGCGTTGTCTCGGTGACAGTTCCCGAACCTGATTGGGCCAGCAAAAGGGTGTTGTCTGGTGCCTGCGTTTGAAGCAAACGAAATGCAACCACTTCATCTGAAAGAGTTTGTACTATTTTCTCAGTTAAGATTCCCTTGTGCACAACTTCTTTCAACCGCGCTGACCAGACCTCCGGTTCCGTGTACCCGGTCGGGGTGCACAGACTGATTTGCTCTTGATGAATCAGCCCTTTCTGTAATGCAAGTTCAAGAATTAGCCTGGCTTGACTGGAATCAATCACTGGTTCAAACCTCATTTCAGCACATAGCGAAGTAGCGAAATAGCGAAATAGCGAAATAGTGAAATAGCGAAGTGGTGAAATAGTGAAGCAGTTTGGCCACTTTGTCACCTTGTCATTCTGTCACCTCGTCCTTCTGTTTCAGCTTGAACCCTGATGATGAATCCGGTATCAACAGGGTTTGGTGCCTGGTGCCTGGCTCTTCAGAACCAACACTTTCCAAGTACCAGTCACCAAGCACCAAGTACCAAGCACCGCCAAAAAGGAGTCCCAC
>DAOQNB010000690.1:0-4078 GCA_035335845.1 Acidobacteriota bacterium
CTCACATGGCGATTATTCGGAATGGGCGAATCTTGTTTACTGGAGTGCCAGCGGAAGCAGTCAGCCGCATTGATGGCCACATTTGGGAAATGGTGGTACCAGTTGAAGTCGCGCAAGCGCTAAAAACACAATTCAACGTGATTGCCTCGCCGTTCTATCAAGGCAATATAAGACTTCGACTCTTTTGCGATAACGGAAAACCTGGTGAGGGCTGCCAGGCCGCAACGCCAACACTTGAGGACTTCTATTTTTGTGTTATCAACAATTTAGCAAAAGGAGTCTGATCATGGAGCGCCCTTTCTTTGGTCCCTGGGCGATCATCTGCGCAGGTGAAATCCTCTTCAACCAAAGGCGTATCGCACCGTGGGTATTGATGGGATTGTTTAGCCTGAATGCCCTCCTGTGGACAGTTAGCGGTCAAGCCGCAGCTTACGGACGTCCGGTTAATTCCGATTATGAAACAGCCCGCCTGTGCATGGGTTTTGTCTTTATGACGACACCTTTTTTCACTGCACTGTTGATGGGTGATGTTATCCTGCGTGACCAATGGTTTGGGATTGACGCGGTGCTGCTCTCAAAACCAATCCGAAGTACTGAGTATATTCTTGGAAAATTTTTGGGAAATTTTATTGTCCTCAGCGCCTGTCACGTTTGTTTTATCTTCGTGTCTTTTGTCGTTCAGTTTGTGCCAATATCTGCCATCCGGGTGGTGCCCTGGCATATTACCCCGTACTTAAAACATTTCTTTTGGCTGGTACTTATCCCACACTTTGCCCTGGCAGCCCTCTGTTGCACCGTCGGTACGCTGACCCGAAGCGTTAAATTTGTCTATGGCCTGGTCACGGCATTGTATATTGCCTATATCACGCTCCAATTGAGTGCTCGCAATCTTCCGACCCGATGGCTGGAGGCATTTGACCCATTGCTGGTGAATTGGATTTCAAACATGGCTCATGGCCGGAGTCAGGCTCAACTGGGTAAGCTTGTCGTCACCTATAATCTGGATGTGCTTGTAAATCGCGGTGTTCTCATAACCTTTGGCTGTTTGTGTCTGGCTTTTCTCATTTTTCGCTTTTCCAGGGCAGGCATTGGTCAGGTTACTCAAACAGGCATTTCTTTCAGCCTTCTCTTCGAGCAAACCACGAACACCAAAATAAACACGGTGTACAAAAGAGAGGTTGTCATACCTCCGCTTTCCGAACACCTGGACCATCGCTCGGTACCGTCACCTTCCTCAGCATCTCTTCTTACTGCCGGAGAAAGGGGCAAACAAGCTTTACTCCAAACTGGTTCCTGTCAAACATACCTGATTCAATTTTTGGCGGCAGTGGGGTGTGAATTTCGACTTCTTCAATCAGAGCGAAGTCTTTTCGTGCTTGTTCCGGTGGTTCTGCTCCTGTGCGGTTCACATTTGGAATCATTTGGCAATGCGTTTGGAGCGCCATTTTACCCGGTGTCTTCGGTGTTTGCGACGAATAGTGTTCAGGCCCTGGTTCTTGTCTTGAGCGGCATCACGATATTTATGACCGGCGAAGCCTTTTACCGTGATGACGAATGCAATATTAAGCCCATCTTATGGAGTCTGCCTGTTCCAAATAGCATTTTCATCCTGTCAAAGTTTGTTTCGACGTGTCTTCTTTCACTTGGGTTTACCTGTTTGACAGCACTTACGGCGATGTTTGGGCAGTGGCTCAAACACCTGGCGCCGGTTCAGATTTGGCCATATTTGGTTATTTACACAGTGATTTTGCTTCCATCGATTATGACGATGGTGGCCATTGTTCTTTTGCTCAACGCTTTGCTCCGTAACAAATACGCAGCACATATCGCTGGCATCTCCTTATGTATTGGTCTGTATTACTTGTTTAGCCGAGGGCAGGTAAATTGGCTGTATAACCCGGTACTTTATTCAATGTGGACATATTCGGATATGACCGGGTTGGAGCCATATCGCCGAGGAATTGTCCTTCACCGCTTCTACTGGCTGGCGTTGTCAGTCGCTAGCCTGGGCCTGGCCCATCTCGTTTTCCAACGTGATTTTAGAAACCCCTTGCTCAATCCAGCGCGGCGATTCGTACATACCAGATGGCCTTTATCCATCACAATTGCAGCTATGGCAGCAGCCCTTCTCGCTGGTATTACTATTCAAGGCGAGATCAATCGTGGAGCAGAGCGCACAACCTTTGATGAGGAACGGATTCGCTATGAAGATCAATTTGCCGCAGCTTTTCGGGATGCGCCTGAATTAAACTGGACACAGGTCCAACTGGCAATCGAGCTTTTCCCGAACGACCATCGTCTTCATGCCCGTGGCACATTTCGACTGACCAACCGCAGTCAACAGCCGGTGAAAACCATACTGCTCACGCTTGACCCAAATTGCCAGTGGCAGACACTCAGGCTGGATGGTGTTTTCCAGTCACCACAGGTTGGCTCACTGGCTCGGGTCTATACCTTTGAGGATCCCATTGCCCCTGATGCCGACACGGTTCTCCACGCTGAATGGGATGCTGTCTTTCCGCAAGGACTGTTACGAAGTTCGGCCCGGTATACAAACTTCATCGAGCCTGGTGGATCGTTCCTTGGCGGCCCTGGAACCGAAAGCTGGTTGCCGATTACGGGATACACAAGCCATTGGGAAATTACCGATGCTGAGGTTCGGAGACAGTTTGGCAAAGATGCACGAATTCCGCTTCCTGATCTCAAAGATGCTGCCATTATTCCAGCGCTTTTTGGGCAATCATTGTTTGACTTTCGAATCGAAATTACTGTTCCGGCAGAGGAAACCGCGATTGCTGCCGGGCATCTGGTCGAAGTTCGAGCCGCAGGCGCACAGCGCATCTTTGTCTATGAGAGTGATCATCCGGTCATCGGGTTTCCGATTCTTTCGGCTCCCTATGCCGTGAAGGAGCGTCAGGGGTGTGCGGTATATTACGCTCCGGGTCATGACTATAACATTGAAAAACTCCTGGACGGAATGATTGCCGCCCGTCGGATATACGAACGCGACTTCGGACCACTGCCATATCACGATCTTCGGCTGGTTGAATTTCCACGGCTGGCGGAGTTTGCCCAGGGATATCCGACGACGATTCCTTGCTCGGAAGGCATTGCATTTTTGACTCGCGACGATGGAGCGTATGTCAACACCAATGCATTTACTGTTGCCCACGAAGTTGCCCACCAGTGGTTTGGTAATATGGTTGTGCCGGGGCGGAGCAGAGGCGCCGCCGTTTTGCTTGAAGGGCTTGCTGAGTACGCCGCTGGGGCTATGATTGAAGAGTCTGTAGGTGAGCAGGCTGCCAAAGTTTTTCGTCGGTATGAAGAAACCGCGTACCTTCAAAACCGTCAAGTTGATACTGAGCCGACATTGGTGACTATTGATGGAAGTACCGTTTTCGACTCGGTGGTGTCGTACCAGAAAGCAGGGTTGGTGTTTCACATGCTGGAGAAGCTCATCGGACGCAAGTCAATGAAGCAGGCACTCAAAACCTATGTCGCTCGGTTTGCCTGGAAAGACGTTCATCCGACAATCCATGATCTCATCTCCATTTTTAAGCAACAGGTTCCAGACAGATCGCTCGACTGGTTTTTGAATGACTGGTTTTTTGGCGTCACGTTACCTGACAGCCGAATTGTTTCGGCAGTTGTCCAAATTGTCGGGAACGAGTATCACGTTGAGGTTACCGTTGAAAATCAAGGTCAGGGAAGAGTACCCGTTATGGTCGAAGTCATTACAGGAAATGAAACTGATCAGGCACACTTTCAGTCACAATCCATACAGGTTATGACTGAACCTGGAAAACCGATGACTGGTATCATCGTTTGTTCCTTTAAACCAGAGAAAATTGTGTTAGATCGATCCTTTGATTGGCTTGATGCCGACCGCGAGAACAATGAACAATCCGTATTTGTACCTTGAGCTACTTCCACTGGAGATTGATTCTGATAAGTAGTTGATTTATTTCGTGTTTACAAATTTTTTGGAATTCGCAGTCAATTTTGCCTGGATATTTGACTTTGAGCATTTTTGCCAATGCTGTGTGTGGTGTATTGCTGGAGATTTTCCTGGAAAACC
>DAOQNB010000691.1:0-4074 GCA_035335845.1 Acidobacteriota bacterium
CTTGGTTCTTGGTTCTTGGTTCTTGGTTCTTGGTTCTTGGTTCTACTTCGAAAGTATTGATTCCTAAGCACCAAGCACTAAGCACTAAGCACCAAGCACCAGGCACCAGTCACCAGTCACCAGCCCCGGTACGGGGATGGGCACATTGATTGCATCACCAGTTAAGTTCCTGCATCATTTTTCGGAAAAATCCGCACTTTTTGGAATGTCCTGGTTGACGTTTACTTATGACAAACATAATAGAAGTTTTAGATACGGATCCGATTTCGGCTCGTGCCGAAGCAGATAGTGAAAATCGCGATTTTTCACTTGGAATTCAAGGGTTTACCTACGGTGACCTGTATCGTCCGGAACGGCTCAAAGAGTTAGCCGACACGTTTTATGCCGCCATGGCCGAAGACGATCCGGAGCTGGCTGCCACGTTTGAGGGTTATCGCCTGAGCGGGGGTAAGGAAATTTCCCCAAAAGCTGAATCAGACTTGCTGGTACGGACCGCACCTCACCTGAGCCGGTTTGTCGCCCGAATGTTTGGCATCGAAGCCGAGCTTGAAACACTTGGCTATGTGATCACTCGCGAAAGCGACGTCTTTGTGATGAAACGCGAGTTCATTCAGCGCCGGGTCGTCAAACGTCCAGCATCTGAATACAGCGTCGAGCGGCGTGCTCACCTTGAGCAGTCGGCCCAGACGCTCCTGGAAATCGGATTTGACCTGAGCGACGACCTTGAACTGGCCGTTGCCCAGGCGGTGGCTTCCCTGCTGCGATGGGACAAAGCGTTTGAAAAATTCCTGGCCAAAAAAGCTGAACTCTCCGAAGACATCCGGCAGTGTGTAACCAATCTGTATCAGGTGCTGTCTGAAAATGAAGCCTCCCGCACCGCCTGGGCCGAGATACTGCCTGGTGCTGCAAGTGATCTGACTGACGAAGCCCGCCAAACCTTTCTCAAGCAAGTGCTTGACCGGTTGGAAGGCTGGCTGCACGCACTATCAACCACACCGGAAACCCGGCATCGGATCAAGGATTGGGTTTCCTTCCGCCTTCCCGAGGCAGTTGAGTATCAGCATCTGGTGCAAATCAACCGTCCACGTCCGGAACTCCCGGAAATGATGGATGGCCCACACGAACATTTTCGGCATCGCGATGGCTTTCACCTGACTGACCCACGCTATACCCGCCGCGAAGTCTCAAGCGAAACTGATTACTGCATCATCTGCCACCCACGTGAAAAGGATTCCTGTTCAAAAGGCTTTTTCGAAAAAGACGGTTCCTACCGAAAAAATCCGCTCGGAATCCCGCTGACTGGCTGTCCACTGGATGAAAAAATCTCTGAAGCTCATGCCATGCAACGCCAGGGCGATTCACTGGCCGCGCTGGCGATCATTCTGGTTGACAATCCAATGGCTCCAGGCACCGGGCACCGCATCTGCAACGACTGTATGAAAGCCTGCATTTTCCAAAAACAGTCGCCAGTCAACATACCGCAGGCCGAAACGGGAATTCTGACCGATGTGCTCGGGCTGCCGTTTGGATTTGAAATCTATGCGTTGCTGACCCGGTGGAACCCGCTCAACGTCAAGCGACCATATGCGTTGCCCTACAATGGAAAAAATGTGCTGGTGGTTGGGATGGGCCCCGCTGGATACACACTGACTCATTTCCTTCTCAATGAAGGCTTTGGCGTTGTCGGGGTTGATGGTCTGAAAATCGAGCCGTTGCCGGTGGACCTCACTGGCGATGCCACCACGCTGCCGCGTGCGATTCGCAACATCAGTGAAATTTCGACGGATCTTGAAACCCGGACCCTGTCCGGTTTTGGCGGTGTCTCGGAATATGGCATCACGGTTCGGTGGGATAAAAACTTCCTGACCATGATTCAACTGGCGCTGGTTCGTCGTGACACGTTGCGCACCTTTGGCGGCGTCCGGTTTGGCGGCACTTTGACCATTGATGACGCCTGGGAACTCGGGTTTGACCATATTGCCCTGGCCACTGGCGCCGGAAAGCCAACCCTGGTCAAAATCAAGAACAATCTGATTCGGGGTATTCGCATGGCCAGCGATTTCCTGATGGCCTTGCAACTCACGGGGGCGTTTAAACGCAATTCGATGGCCAATCTGCAAATTCGCCTGCCAGCGGTGGTGATTGGCGGCGGGTTGACGGCGATTGATACGGCCACAGAATTGATGGCCTATTATCCGGTCCAGGTTGAAAAAATCCTCAACCGCTATGAAATCCTGGTGGCTGAAGAAGGTGAGGAAACCATCCGGGCCCGATTTGACACCGAAGAACGCCAGATTCTGGATGAATTTTTGACTCACGGACGCGCGGTCCGGGCCGAACGTCAACTGGCCGCGAGTGAAAACCGCGAGCCGAATTTCCTGGCGTTGGTTCGAAGCTGGGGCGGGGTCACAATTGCCTACCGCAAACGGATGCAGGACTCCCCGGCCTACCGCCTCAACCACGAAGAAATCATCAAAGCGCTTGAAGAAGGCATTTACTTTACTGAAAACCTGGTGCCGCTTGAAGCGATCTCGGATGAATTTGGGGCCTGTCAGGCCATGATCTTTGACCGTCAACAGCCCACCGGAGACGGAAAGTGGCTCAGTGTTGGTGAAACAATCACGCTGCCAGCCCGTGCGGTGTTGATGGCAGCCGGAACATCGCCCAACATCATTTATGAGAAGGAATATCCAGGTACCTTCAAGCTCGACAAGTGGAATCAGTTTTTTGCCGGATACACAGCGGAACGTGATGAAGAAGGTCGCTTCTACCCGGTGCCAACAATGAAACCGACTGACAGCGCGATGTTTACGTCCTATGAAAAAGATGGGCGACTCATCAGCTATTATGGCGACAACCATCCCAAATATGCCGGAAACGTTGTCAAAGCGATGGCTTCGGCCAAAGATGGTTATCGGCAGGTCGTTCGGTTGTTTGAAGATGAACTTGCCCAGCTTTCACCCGAAGACCAGCCCAAACGCAATCAGGCCTGGAAAACCTTGATCGAAAATCTCAATCAGCAACTCCAGGTCAAGGTCGTGAGGGTAGACCGCCTGACACCAACCATTGTCGAAGTGATTGTCCACGCACCGCTGGCCGCCAGGCATTTTGAACCCGGACAATTTTATCGGCTGCAAAACTATGAAGCTCTCGCCCGGAGTGTTAAGGGAACCAAACTCTTGATGGAAGGTCTGGCACTCACTGGGGCCTGGGTAGATAAAGAAGCCGGGCTGCTGTCAATGATTGTGCTCGAAATGGGTGGGAGCTCGCGATTGTGTGCGCATCTCCAACCTGGAGAACCGGTGGTCGTCATGGGACCTACCGGGTCACCAACCGAGATTCCAGAAAACGAAAATGTCCTACTCGCGGGCGGAGGTCTTGGCAATGCGGTGCTGTTTTCGATTGCCAAAGCCTTGAAACAGAAAAACAACCGGGTGCTCTATTTTGCCGGGTACAAAAATGGCGCCGACTTGTTTAAACAGGAAGAAATCGAAGCCTCAACCGATCAGGTCATTTGGGCAACCGATATGGGCGTCGAAATCCAGCCGCGACGCCCGCAAGATTCTCATTTCCGGGGAAATATCGTCCAGGCAATGCAAGCCTATGAAAACGGAGAACTTGGCGAACGCAAGTTCCCGCTGTGCTCAATCAGCCGGGTGATCGTCATTGGAAGTGATCGGATGATGAATGCCGTTCGGGTCGCTCGCAAACAGGTGCTCAAAGACGTCATGGACCCGCATCACGTTGCGATTGGTTCAATCAACTCGCCGATGCAATGCATGATGAAGGAAATCTGTGCCCAATGCCTGCAAAAGCACGTTGACCCGGAAACCGGAAAAGAAACCGCACCTGTGTTTTCATGCTTCAATCAGGATCAAAAACTTGACGAAGTTGACTTCCAGAACCTCTTTGCCCGCCTGCGAGCCAACACGGTCCAGGAAAAGCTAGCTGATTTGTGGTTGCATCACCTGATGAAAAATGAAGAATGAAGAATGTAGCCTGGTGACTGGTGCTGGGTTCTTGGTTCTTGGTGCTTGGTGCTTGGTGCTTGGTGCTTGGTGCTTGGTTCTTGGT
>DAOQNB010000692.1:0-4062 GCA_035335845.1 Acidobacteriota bacterium
TTCTTCATTTGCGTGATGGCTCATTGAGCCACGAATTGAAAATCTGTTGTTGTCTGGTCGTCAGGTTTGGCCGCAGGCGAACTTCATACCGCAAACTGGTGCTTTCCTGCAAGGTAACAGTGAGTTCCCGTAACCGGCCACGTCGAAAGACGTGAACTTTGACCGACTCACCCGGTTTATGCTTGCGGCACAGCGTTGCGAGCGACGCCTGGGTAACCTGTTCAAATTCGATAGCCGCCAGAATATCACCCTTATCCAGCCCAGCCCGAAAGCCGGCTTCATCTGGTCTCACCTGAGTCAACGTGACCTGCTTTTCATCACCACCAAATGTCACTCCAAATAAACTTTCAGGGGTATCAATAGTCCGGCCTTCGACGACTTCGACACCAGCCAGGTCAAGGAATTCTTTATAAGGCAATTCTTTGACGCCAGCCACATACGACTCAAAGAACTCAGCGAAACTGCTGCCGGTCACAGCTTCAAGGGCTTTTTGAATTCCATCTTCCGGGTAGCCAGCTTGCTTTTGGGCATAGGTGGCATTGAGATAGCGCATAACATCGTCGAGCGTTTTCTGATTATCGGTCCGGTGTCGAACCTGCATATCGAGCAACAGCCCCAGGAGCGATCCTTTGGTGTAAATATCAGTTTCGACATTCACCGCATCATCCGGAGTCAACCATTCATCAAAACTGGCCTGAGCCGCCGAAGTGAGTGTGCGGCCAACTGAATTCTGCTGAGTTGTGATATTGCCTGCCAGCCCATCGAGGTACCCGGCGACGGTAACCAACCCGGCACGCTTGCACAGCAGATCGTCATAATAGGTAGTGATTCCTTCGGCAAACCACAGATTGCGAGTGTAAACCTCCTGTGAATAGTCAATTGAGGCCAGGACCTGCGGATAGATCCGCTTGACATTCCAGACGTGGAAAAACTCGTGGGTACTGATTGAATAAAAACGATTGAGCCCCCACCCGGTGGTAAAGGTTGATGAGGGCACGGTAATCGAAGTCGAATTGAGGTGCTCGACACCGTGATACCGGGCATCAGGCAAAACATGAAACAGAAACCAGTATTCGGTAAAGGGTGCTTTGCCAAAAATCTTGAGGGCTTCGACCACGGTTCGTTTCAAATTCTCTGCCAGCGCTCGTTTGTCATAGTCAACCTCCCCCTGGAAGGCCAGGAAATACCGGGCGCCGTCGTGATCAAATGACACGATATCAAGTGTTGGACTGGCAATCCCTGGTGCATCGGCCAGCACATCATAGCTGGGCGCCAGAAATACATTAGGTTCACCTGTTTTTTGCAAGCCGCTGGCAATCCGCCAGGAAGATGGAACATTGACGCGCAACCGGGCAGGCACATCTTTGTGCCCAACCACATACATCAACAGATTGGTGCCATTCCAGTACAACTCATCTTCAGTCAGGAGCGTTGACCCGGCATCAAACACATTGGCATATACTTTATAGCGAACGGTTACTTGCTTAACTGACTGAGCATTGACTCGCCAGGTGTTTTTGTCGATTTTCTCGGTTTTGAGTTGCTGGTTCCGCTCATTCACGGCTGAGAACTCCTGGACATTGCGCGCATAGTTTTGAATTTTATAGCGTCCAGGCCGCCAGGCAGGAATGGCAAAATCAACTGACGTCACCACAGTTGGCGGGACATAGGTAATTTGAACTTCGATCAGGTGCGAATTTGGAACTCCAGGCGTGAGGGCATATTCAATGGTTCGGCCAGTCTGGCCAGCTTCAATCGTCATTCCGATCACCATGGTCAAAATCAAGGAAACAAGCGCATGGGTTACCAGTCTCAAATCAGAACCTCGTTGTCGCCAAACACGACAGAATTGAAAAATTTGGCTTTCGCTCCCTTCTAAACCCAGGGTCCTGGGTTTTTGAAGGTCTCTCCAACCGCAGTTACCGAAAATCATAGTTCTTATTTTTCTGCATTTGCCAGGATGGAAGGACATCGAACCAGTCCCCTGAAAACCAGTGGCAACGCATGGTGTGTGAATTGTGTTTTCGGCAAGCAGGTCGCTTTCCAAAAACCACGGGCGGCCTGAACAGCAGAGATCAACCAAAAGGCAGGAGGCAACGAACAAAATGGAAGGAACGTGCAGGAAGGAAAAGAACAACTTCGGGCTGAAGGCTTGGGGCTGAAGCTGTGGGGCTAAGGGCTTGGGGCTGAAGATATCGGGCTCAGGGGATTGAACCCGTTTTCTTCAGCCCCGAGCTTGCGAGTCTTCAGCCCCAAGCCCAAAGTCTTCAGCCCAAAGTCTTCAGCCCCAAATTTTAGTCTTCAATCTGGGCTTTTTGCAGCACACCGCTGAAATCAACATAAATGGACTTCCATTCGGTGTAGACATCAAATGCTTCCAGTCCGCCTTCACGGTGACCGTTCCCCGTGCCTTTGGTACCGCCAAATGGCAGGTGGACTTCAGCCCCAATCGTCGGAGCATTTACATAGCAGATGCCTGTTTCCAGATCACGCAGGGCTGAAAAAGCACGGTTGACATCGCCAGTGTAGATTGAAGATGACAATCCGTACTCAACCCCATTGGCAATCTCAATCGCATGGTCAAAGCTATCGCATGGGATAATGGTCGTGACTGGCCCAAAGATTTCTTCCTGGGCAATTGTGGCTTTGGCATCAACATCGCCAAAAACCGTTGGAGCGATGAAATATCCATACTGCAAATCGCCTTCGGTCAGGCGTTCACCACCGCACAAGAGTTTGGCTTTGTCTTTGGTTTTGCCGGTTTCGATATACCCAAGCACCTTCTCCATTTGCTTCTGGTTGATGACCGGTCCCATTTCACTCCGCTCATCAAGCCCTGGACCAACCCGCAACGCTTTCACGCGTTCCACCAGCGCCGCCGAAAATTTCTTGACGACTTTCTTGTGGACAATCAAGCGTGATGAAGCCGTGCAGCGTTGACCTGAAGTTCCAAAGGCACCCCAGAGGGCGCCATCAACCGCCAGATCCAGATTGGCATCATCCATCACGATAATGGCATTTTTTCCGCCCATTTCGAGGCTGCAGCGTTTGCCATTGGCAGCGGCTTGTGTCGAGATCACCCGACCAGTTTGGGTTGAGCCAGTAAAGGAAATCACCCGAATCGTCGGATGATTGACCAGCGGATTGCCCGCCGTGGCCCCATACCCGGTCACCATGTTGACGACTCCTGGCGGGAGACCGACTTCTTCAAACGCTTTCATAAAATTGACGACGGAAAGCGGCGTGTCTTCCGCCGGTTTGATCACCGCCGTGTTGCCACACAGCAGCGCAGGCAGGAGTTTCCACGACGGAATCGCAATCGGGAAATTCCAGGGTGTAATCATGCCGCAGACCCCAACCGAATCACGCACCGACATGGCAAATTTGTTGCGCAACTCTGAAGGAGAAGTGTGCCCGTACAGCCGACGGCCTTCGCCAGCCACAAAGTACGCCATATCAATGGCTTCCTGGGTATCGCCACGGGTTTCTTTCAGGATTTTGCCCATTTCGCGGGTCATATCGCGGGAAATTTCTTCCTTGCGACGAACCAGAATATCGGCCACCCGAAAGATCATTTCGGCACGCTTGGGGGCAGGAACCAACCGCCATGATTTGTAGGCGTCACGAGCGGCATCAACCGCACGGTTGACATCTTCAACGGTCGAATTTGGGAACACACCCACCAGATCACGGGTATCCGCCGGGTTGCGATTCTCAAAAGTTTCACCATTGGCGGCTGGTACCCATTGGCCACCAATAAAGTTCTTGTATTCCGCGGGTCCGGTTTGCGAAGTCTTTGCAGTTGTAGATTTTGCAGTTTTGCTGGTTTCAGCTTTGGCTTTCGCCATGGCACTCCTCCTGAGTATGAAAACTTATGAAGATTTCGAGATGAAAATTAAGAAAAATAGAGACCGGCCACTATAGTGAATTTTTCTAAATTTCGCGACATGAATGAGGAGGAATGAAGAATGAAGAATGAAGAATGGGGAATGAAGAATGAAGAATGAAGAATGAAGAATGAAGAATGAAGAATGAAGAATGACCTCAATTTTGCCCAAAAGA
>DAOQNB010000693.1:0-4052 GCA_035335845.1 Acidobacteriota bacterium
GGCAATCACTTGAAGCCAGGAATTATTCGAGTTGGTTAAAATTTTTGGATACCGCAGGACAGTCGCCATCTGGGTTGGGACCCAGATATCAACGCTGCCATGCTGTCCTTTAAACCCAGCCGGCAAAATCCCGACAATTGTGAACACTTTTTGTTCGAGTTCGAGTGCTTTGTTGATTGTGTCGGGGGCACTGCCAAAACGCCGTTGCCATAATGCATGACTGATCAGGGCCACCGGATGTGAGCCCGGTGTCTGGTCTTCTTCAGGAAGAAATGTTCTTCCGACAGCCGCCTGGACGCCAAGAACTGGAAAATAGCTTTGGGAAACCATCTCTACCCGGACTCGTTCGGCGCCGTCGGTTCCAGTCAAATTCAATGGTTGTTCAACAAAGGCGGCTGCATTCTCAAAACACGAGTTTGCCTCGCGCAACGCTTTGAAGTGCGGAAAGGACCAGTACACCATGCCGTCAGGTTGTTGTGGAGACGGGCCTGATTGAGACACCTGAACCAGTCGTTCGGGTTCAGAGAATGGCAACGGTTGAATCAAAAGGGCATTGATAACACTAAAGATGGTTGTGTTTGCACCAATACCAAACGCCAGTGTGATCAGTGCAATCGCGTAAAAGCCAGGGTACCTGGCAAACATTCGTCCAGCAAATTGCAGATCCATCCACAGTCGTCGCATAGTGTTCTCCTTGAGGTCGTCCTGGAACAGTGAGTTCAACGGCAGGAATTTTGGAAAGGGTGTTGACTGAATGCAGGGAGAACAAGTCGTGTGCCAGTCTTTCAAGACCTGGGTTGTACAAGGCAGGTGGGCACAATCTCAAATCACAGCCGTGACTGCCCACCTCAGAGATTGTTCGGTAATGGGAATGTTGAGTCTCAAAAACAAAACATCAGGAAGCATCTAAGCCAGTCAGCCGCTTTTCAGGTCAGGGTTATTCTCCAAACTACTGGCGAGGTGAAATTGGGTTCCCCGAAATGCTTCTTTTAAATGCCTGTCTGATTTAGAATAGCCGCTCACGACAACATCTCATTTCTGAAGGAATCCCCACAAAATTCGCCATGTCTTCGCCAAATGCTCAGACCCCGTGCATCACTTTGTTTACCAGGGATAATCAGCCGCTCTCCAGAGAAATTACTGGCGATGTTTTTTCGATTGGACGTGGACCAGATAACGATTTGCAAATTAAAGATTTATTGATTTCGCGCAACCATGCGGAAATTATACGGTCTGCTGACGGTACCTTTGTTTTTCGGGACAAAGAAAGCAAATCAGGGAGCTTTATCAATGGTGCCATGGTGACTGAAAAGGTGCTGGCCAGCGGTGATGAAATCATTTTGGGGGATATCACAGCGGCTCGAATTGTGTTTAGTTGTGTTGCTCCGCCAGTTACCAGTGAGTCGGTCGAAAGCCGCCCGTCGGTTTCAAATATTCTGACCGCCCCGACTCGGGCTCAAAAAGTGTTGGTTCCAGAAATGGCTGGGGCCACCATTATTACCGACCGGCAGACCCGTTTTCTCAATACCGAGTTGATGCTCCAGCCACAGTATGTTTCAACCCGGACGCTACAGCGCATGGCATCGCTCTATGAAATCACACATAAAATTCTGCCAGTTCATGATCCGATGGAGCTGGTTTCGATGTGGCTGGACTGTATTTTTAAAGCGCTGCCGGTCGAGCATGGCGTGATCTTGATCTATAACCCGGCCAGCGGGCAGCTTGAAACCGCCATCAACCGTGACCGGGGCAATACCGGGGCCTTAACCACGTTCAGCAAAACGATTGTTGAAAAAACGTTTCTGGAAAATGTCGCCATTCTGGCCAGCGATGCCAGTGCGGATGAACGGTTTTCAGCCCGTGAAAGCATCATCATTCAAAACATCCGGTCAGTTCTTTCAGCGCCAATTAGTTCCAAGAGTCGGGTCTGGGGAGTTTGTTACCTCTACAGCCGAACCCAGGCCGCGCTGTTTGATTCTGAAGACCTGGAGTTTTTGATGGCTACGGCCCGTGAAGTCGGCCTGGTGATGGAAAACCTCAGTTTGATCAATGAATTACGGGCGACTCAGGAGCAACTGGTCAAGTCGGAACGCATGGCAGCCATCGGAAAACTTGCCTCGTCTATTTCCCATGAGCTTCGCAACCGGCTGGCGCTGCTGAGTGGTGCCGAAATCTTGGAAATCAAATATGGCAATGATCCCGAGGTCAAACAATTTACCGATATGGTGTTGCTCGGACAGGAACGCGCTCTGGCGCTGGTTGAAGAAATCCGTGCCTATGCCAAAAATCGACCGATGGATTTTGAGAAAATTCGTCGTCCGATTGTTCCAACCATTGAACGTACCATTTCATTGCTCCGATTAGATCATGGCGTCAAACGGCGTTCGCTCCATTTTCAATTTACTGAATCGCCAGAACTTGTTTTTAATGAAGAAAAAGTCGAACAGGTGCTGATGAACCTGGTTCGCAACGCCGTCGAGGCAACCAAAGAGGACACTGGTCAGGTGATTGTCCGGCTGGTCGTGGAAAATGCAACCGTGGCCATTCACGTGGCTGACAATGGTTGTGGGATTCCAGCCGAAAATTTGCAACGAATTTGGGAGCCGTTCTTTACCACCAAGGGTGACGAAGGGACAGGTCTTGGGCTCGATATCTGCCGTCGGATTATCGAAGCCCACGGCGGGACAATTACCTGCCAGAGCCAGGCCGGAGTGGGAACTTGCTTTACAATTCGGCTTCCCTTGTAAGTCGGTTATCGAAAAATCCAAAACGTTTGAACCACAGCGGACACAGCGGAACACAGAGACAGGATGATTATTTTCTGGATTCCTCTGTGTTCCGCTGCGTTCTCTGTGGTGAAGACAAGGACGAATAATTGGCAAAAACCGACTCCGCATCGGCATTGCCGCCGCAAATCAAGGCCACCGGTTTTTTGAAATCATGAACCGGGAATGCCCCAGAGAAAATAGCTGCCATGACAGCCGCCCCAGCCGGTTCCACAAGCTGGTTGCATTCAACCCAAAGCCAGCGCATTGCATCTACCATCTGGTCATCGGTAACCAGAACTATTTGATTTACAAAGCTTTGAGAGAGTGCTAGAGTTCGTTCACTCACACTTCTTGGAGCAAGAGTGGTTGCCACGGTACGTACTTCCGATAATTTCCTCACCGATCCATTGTTTATGCTTTCCAACATCGAAGGCGCTCCGACCGGTTCCACACCAATGATCTGAACCTCAGGTTTTTTCAATTTGATCGCTGTTGAAACACCTGAAATCAACCCGCCTCCACCAATTGCCACCAGCACACAATCAACATCCGGAACATCTTCGAGGATTTCAAGCCCAAGCGTGCCCTGACCTTCAATCGTCTGAATTGCGTCAAATGGGTGAACATAGGTCAGGTTGTCCTGCTCAGCGTGAAGCAGGGCCTGGGCATTGGCGTCATCCCAGGCAAGGCCATGTTTGATGACCGTAGCACCCCATCGTTCAACCCGCTGAACCCGGTCATTGTCGGCGGTGGCTGGGAGGTACACCAGGCAGCGAATCCCAAGTTTGTGAGCCCCAATGGCCAGTGCCACACCATGGTTTCCGCCCGAAGCCGTGATGACCCCTCGTTCGCGTTCGGCTTCACCCAATTGAAGCAGTGTATTGAAGACACCCCGAATTTTGAATGACCCACTGATTTGCAGGTTCTCAAGTTTTAAAATCAGATTGTCTGGGACATTTTCCTGCAGTAACGGCGCAGGTAAGAGTGGGGTATGCCTGACAAAAGATGCAATCCGTTGATGTGCCCGCTCAAAACGCCCGGTCGAAAATTCACTTAAAAAATTCATAAAATTTTGGAAACAAACGGGATAAACAGAATGAAGAATGAAGAATGAAGAATGAAGAATGGAGAATGAAGAATGAAGAATGAAGAATGAAGAATGAAGAATGAAGAATGAAGAATGAAGAAAATACCTGGTGCTTGGTGCTTGGTGCTTGGTGCTTGGTGCTTGGTGCTTGGTGCTTGGTGCCTGGTGCTTCTTCGAAAGTATTGATTTCTAATCAT
>DAOQNB010000694.1:0-4048 GCA_035335845.1 Acidobacteriota bacterium
CAAGGTGACAAGGTGATTTTTTTCATCCCTCATCCTTCATCCCTCATCCCTTCCGAAAACCCGGAACCCGCTACTCACTCTTCTCCACCTGTTCGACCAGATCCAGGATTTCGTCAAACTGATAATTTCTGACCATGGCGGTCAATTCAACTGCCAGTTCCGGGTTGAGATGGCGGATGGCTTCAATCAACCGGGTTGCAGCTTCAGTGTCACCAATGGTCAGGGCATGCGAGAGCTTCTGGATTTCAACCAGCGGCAACCGGGCCAGATCATCTACCCTGATTTCACCCGAAGCTGGGGTTGATGGCGGTGCTGTCTCTCCTTCGCAGTCAAACACATAGGTGATTCCAAGGTGGTGCGCCATTTTGTCAAAGGCTTCATTTTCACGAAATGGTTTGGGGAGAAAATCGTCACATCCAGCGGCAAAAATCGCTTCCCGGTCATGCTCAAACACACTGGCTGAGAGGGCAATGATTTTTCGATGGAATTGCCCATTCGTTGCGGCGAGTCTTTGGTTTGACTCCTGTTCCTGTTCACGGATTTTCCGTGTTGCCTCATAACCATCCATTACCGGCATGCGAATATCCATCCAGATCAGATGCGGGTTCCACTCGGCGGCCATCTCAACCGCCTCTTTTCCATTGACGGCTTCGCGAAGCTGAAAACCAATGGGTATCAATAATTTGAGCAGCAGCGCCCGGTTTTCGAATTTGTCATCTACCACCAGGACTCGATAGGGAGGGCTCCCTGGCGCCAGCCCAATCACCCGCCGTTCTTCATTTCTCACCAGTTCGCCCGACACACGTTCCAGTTCAACGGCAAAAGAAAATACCGAACCTTTGCCATAGGTACTGCGGACGGTGATTTCTCCGCCCATCAACCTGGCAAAATTAGAACTAATGGCCAGCCCCAGGCCCGTCCCTTCAGCCGATTTCTGGCCGCTCCGAGTCTGGACAAATGGTTCAAAGAGCTTTGAAAGCTCTTCGGGGGCAATTCCGACGCCAGTATCCTGAACCTCAAAATGGGTCATGCCTCCGCTCCATCGAGCCCGGAGCGTAATCCCGCCCGATTCGGTAAATTTGACGGCATTGCCCAGCAGGTTGATCAGGATTTGCCGGAGCTTCCCTTCATCCCCATGCACAAATTGGGGCACAGACGGATCAATTTCAAAGAACAGCATCAGGTTTTTTGCCTGGGTGCGAACCCGAAACATCTCCTGCAGGGTTTGGAGCAATTTTTGAAGATCAAACGGCTGTTCGGAAAGGGTGATTTTTCCAACTTCGATTTTTGAGATGGAAAGCACATCGTTGATCAGTCCCAGCAGGTGTTCACCACTGCGCAGGATAATACTCAGGTTTTCCTGGTCTTCATGATCACGGAGCGGACGGCGCTGCATAATCTGCACAAATCCAAGAATGGCATTGAGCGGTGTGCGCAATTCGTGGCTCATATTGGCCAGAAACGTGCTTTTTGCCCGGTTGGCGTCGAGGGCTTTTTTCTCAGATTGAATGGCATCTTCTTTGGCCGTCAGGGCCTGACGCTCGGAAAGTTGGAGTTTCTCAACGGTTTCCGCCAGTTCAGTCGCTTTGCGTTGAATTTCATGCTCTGAGAGTTTGAGTTGATCAATCGTTTCTGCCAGACGGGCGGTACGTTCCCTGACTTTAGCTTCCAGTTCTTCATTATGACGCTTGAGGGAGTTGAGCCTGAGCCGGACACCTCCGACCACCAGCCCCAGAATTGATCCAAAAAACAAGAGATACGCCCAGGTGGTCTGATAGAAATACGGCTTGAGCGTAAATTTCAGGACATCTCCAGTTTCATTCCAGATCCCGTCATTGTTGCAGGCCCGGACCCGAAACTGATAAGCACGCGGCGGCAGATTGGTATAATAGGCTCGGGTCAGCGTACCCGCCTCAACCCAATCGCGATCATAGCCTTCCAGCCAGTACTGAAACCGGACTTTTTCAGGTGCGGCAAAACTCAATCCGGCAAAATGGAATTCAAACTTGTTTTTTCCAGGGCTTAACACCAGTGAGTCAGCCCGCTCAACTGGCTGCAAATCAACAATAAATTTTTCAATAATGACGGGAGGCGGGGTTTCATTGAGCTTGATGCTGGCTGGATTGACCATGCTGACACCGCCAGTGGTTGGAAACCACAACCGGCCATCGTGCGCTTTAAACCCGGCGGGATAAGCCGCCGCGGTACATTGACTGCTGGCCATTCCATCCGATTTTCCATAGGCAAGAACAGGTAACTGACTGATTTTTTTGTCCAAATAGTCCGCAAGGGCCTGACGGTTGATAGAAAACACTCCGCGGCTGCCACTTCCCCACAGCCGCCCCAGATTGTCTTCCAGAATTTGGAAAACAGCATCATTGATCAACCCATCTTTTGAATTGATACTGGTAAACTTTCCATCCCGATAGCGTGAGATACCAGCATTCGTTGCAATCCACATCACACCATCAGCGTCTTCATGAAATGACCATACCTGGTCGCTCGCCAGCCCATCTTTGGTGGTCAGGGTCGAATATTTCCCATCTTTCACACAGGTCACGCCGCCGCCAAAGGTACTGATCCAAAGCGTATGATCGTGTGCCTCATAGATTGCAAAAATGACATTGCGGGCCAGCCCATTTTCAGTCGTGACCGAAGTAAACACACCATCCCGATACCGATTGATCCCGCCGCCATACGTGCCAACCCAGAGGGTTCCCTCGTGATCAACGCACAAGGCGCGGATCGTATTGTGGTTGAGCCCGTTGGCCGTGGTGTACACCGTAAATTTGCCATCACGAAAACGACATAACCCGCCAACATCAGTTCCAACCCAGAGATTGCCGTCTTTGTCTTCACAAAGTGCCCGGACAATATTGCGGCCCAGGCCATCCTGAGTGGTGTAGGCCCGCCAGACGCCTTTTTCATAACAATTGAGCCCACCGCCAATCGTGCCAACCCATATTCGGTGCTGGCTGTCTTCAAAAATGGCCCGGGTATCGTTGCTTGATAAACCTTCTTTGGTACCAAAGGTGGTGAGCTTTCCATCCTTAAATCTCACCAGCCCGCCATCGGTTCCAGCCCAGAGATTGCCTTCGCGATCTTCCCATAATGCCCGAACGACATTGTTGGGCAGGTCTTCTTTCATGGTGAAAACCGAGAGTTTACCGTTGCTAAACCGTAAGAGCCCGCTGCCCCCGCTCCCAATCCAGAAATTGCCGTCCCGATCTTCTAAAAAGGAAAGGATTGGATCGCTCAAAACACCGCTGGTCACATTGAGCGTTTCGAGTTTGTCATCTTTGAATGAGCACAGGCCACCTCGACCGGTACCAATCCACAGCACCCCGTCACGAGTTTCAAACAAAGATAAAAGCGAATTATCGGCCAGCCCTTCGCGGGTGGTATACACCGTGATTGTGCCATTGTGGATCCGATTGAGCCCGCCGTTGGTGGTTCCGACCCATAAAACCCCTTTGGAATCAACCGTGAGCGACCGGACATAATCACTTGAAAGCCCATCTTTGGACGTGATTTTGGTAATCGTCCCATTGGCTTGAATGCAATTCACGCCGCCGCCATCGGTTCCAACCCACAAATTTCCCGATTTATCGAGCGTGGTACAAAAAATGTAGTTATTCGAAAGCCCTTGCAACGTCGAGTAGGTTGAAAATCGCCCCTGACTATATCTCACAACCCCGCCACCGTTGGTTCCAATCCACAGCGAGCCATCCTGACCTTCCACCAGCGTCAGAATGCCATTCACTGAAAAAGCTGGTGTGTTGCGGCTGTCAAACGCAGTAAAATCAAACCCGTTAAACCGAACCAGCCCTTCATACGTCCCCAACCAGATGTATCCGTCCCGTGTCTGGACAATGGTGGTAACTGAAGTATGAGGCAGCCCGTCCTGCCAGACCCGCTGGTTGTATTGAGTGATGGCTTTGGCTGGATCTAATCCAAAAACTGGTGTCGTTCCGCACGTCAGTATGAGGATCAGTCCAAAGAGTCCGCAAAATAAAATGCGCATTTTGACCGTGTTGCCGTGACAATG
>DAOQNB010000695.1:0-4046 GCA_035335845.1 Acidobacteriota bacterium
TCAGGGTTCAGGGTTCAGGGTTCAGGGTTCAGGGTTCAGGGTTCAGGGTTTCGAAACTAAGCACTAAGCACTAAGCACCAAGTACCAAGTACCAGGCACATTCTTCATTCTTCATTCTTCATTCTTCATTCTTCATTCTTCATTCTTCATTCTTCATTCGGTTTCCCGTTCCAGGCAGCCAGTTTCCGATCACGGAAAAAGAAATCAACGCGCCCGATCCTGACCCCCGCATACCCGGCCTGGAACAACAGGGTTCGTCCGCCCCCTGGACGAGTAATCACATCTGGTTCGTCCATCCACATATGGGTGTGGCCGCCGACAATAAAATCAATTCCGTCAACCTGTTCAGCCACCATAATGTCGTGCATGAGCAGATTGGTGCCAATATTGTCTTTGGGATAGCCTAAATGAGAGAGTGCCAGGACAAAGTCACATCCTTCACGTTCACGTAACTGTTTGACAACCCGTCGCGAGACTTCAATCGGATCACGATACGTTATCCCTTTGTGGTTATCGGGCAAGACCAGATTTTTGAAATTGACACCAAGCCCAAAAATCCCGACCCGGATGCCCCCGAAGGTCCGCACAATAAAGGGTTTGACCCGTGCTCGTAATTTTGGGGTTCCTGAAAAATCATAATTGGCATTCACAATCGGAAAATTGGCAAAGGATAGGGCTTTGGTCAGCGGGCCCACGCCATTGTCAAACTCATGATTTCCAAGCGTGCCTGCCGTGTACCCCATCATGGACATGGCTTTGTACTCGACTTCACCCCGATAGAAATTGAAATAGGGTGTTCCCTGGCAAACATCGCCGCCGTCAACCAGGATGGTATTGGGAGATTCCTGTCGGACTTGTTTGACGAGCGTCATCCGACGGGAAATGCCTCCTTTTCCAACATTTACCCCAGCCACCATCGGCTCAATTTGGGAATGAGTATCATTGGTGTGTAAAACCGTGATCCGCGTTTCGGCGGACTGAGCTTTGAGAATGGCTGGAAAACCGCCCAGTGCAACGCCAGTTGTGGCCGCCAGACTTGTCGTCAGGAAAGTTCGTCGCTTCATCGCTGGCCTCCTGCTGGTGTTTCCCGATGAGGGTCAGTTGGCGCCGATTCATTGATAAATCGGGCCTGCGTTGGGATCTCGACGTTCTTTTGCTGGCGCATATAGATAATGATCGCATCTCGAAGCGAAATCCCGACGTGTCGGAAATTTTTCCCCTGGCTAAAGTGATAGCCGTCACCGCCATAGTACAAATAGTCACTGGTGGCCAGCGTGTAGGTTTTCTTTGGATCAAGTGGCACGCCACCAATTTCAACACTCACCAGTTTTTCGTCTTTGACTCGCACGATACAGTTCGCCAGCGGAAAGCCGGCTGATTCATCATAGTGAGTCGCCACATATTCAAAGCCTTCCAGCAACTGTTGCCCGGTCAATTCGAGTAACACAAGCTGGTTTTCAAACGGCATAATGGTAAAGACATTGGCAATGGTGATGTCGCCAGCCGGTAAATCGCCCCGCATGCCATAGGTGTTTGAGATTGCCAAATCAATTTTTCGTTTGGTTTTCTGATGGGCAACCAGCAACATTGCGTCGGCCACAATCCGCCCCAAATCAGAACCAGCCCCACGACGAATCTCACGCGGGGTATGGGCAATTACTTCTGAAAGCTTTGCATTGATTGAAGCCCCATATTTCTCAACAAATTTCTTAAATTCCGGGTCTTCAGCCACTGTTTCATCAGCCGTGAGAATCGTGGATTTGGTTTTTTCTGGCTCAAGTTCGACGCGGCGAACTGGCTGCTGGACAGCCTTTTGGCCGGCGGCCAGGACCGAAATGCCTGCCACTGGTGCGGTGACCAGTGAAATGAACAACAACAAGGAAAGCAAACGCGACCGAAAATTCATCATGCGTGTTTAAGGTTTGGGAGGCGTCGCCGATGCTGGTGGCGGGGTTAAACGCTGCAGACTCTGACGAGCACTGGTGTTGTTGGGATTGAACTGCAGGGCGGTCTGATAGGCATCCTGGGCGGCTCCAAGTAGACCTTGCGAACTATAGATATCGCCCATAAATTCGTAGGCTCGATCATTGTCCGAATCGAGTTGAAGTGCAAGTCGAAGCTGCTCAAATGCAGCGTCTGGTTGGCCAATCAAAGTCAAATATTTTCCGCGATTGGCAATCATCATCGAGTAGGTCTCAGCGACTTTTCCTTTGGCGACTTCGTCCAAAAACACGGATTGATCGAGCAACCCACGTAATTCCAGGGCCGGTGCGGTTGTATATTTGCGCTGGGCTTCGGCCTGTGACTCAGCAACCACATGCATGGTCAGACCTTCAGGCACCCAGGTATATCCCTGACCAACACCTGGTTCCATTGGCAACATCAACCACACCCCTTGCCGCGAGAGGTGATATTTCACCATGGCTTCGATGAGGGCCAGAAAGTGTTTTTGAATCTGCTCGGCGTTGTAGGGCTGATCATGTTCAAAGAGCGATAAATCTTGCAGAAACGCCTGTTTTTCAGCCGCACAGGCCTGCATCATCTCGGGATATTGTCGCGGTAAATACCGATCAACATACCAGGAACGTCGCATCAGATTGACATCCACCACGGTTGCATCAGTGCGAAACCCTTCCAGATGACGCAGATACAAATAGGGCGAATATATTTGCCAATCGAGCGTCAGCAACAATCCTCCGGGTGCCACGCTGCGCAGGGTGTTTTCAACATAATCACGCGCAATCAAATAGTTGCGCTTGTTGTTTTCCTGAAAGTGAAGTCCAAAACAGACGGCTGGCAACGCCACAATCGCCACACCAGCCACAGCAACGGCAGCTTTCCCAAAAAGTCGCGCCTGTTCCACCAGGAACTCAAGCCCAATCCCAAGCATCAGGGCGCAGGCAAGATGAGTCGGCAGATAGTAAGCGTCTTTATCCTCGGCAATTTCATAATTGATTGAATAAGCGACGTTCAGAACCACCACCAGCCAGAGAAACATGAGCCAGGCGCGGTTTTTGTGCCAGAGTGCCCACATTCCGGCAAGCATTCCCACCACAGCAGCCGGGGTCAGTTGTTCAACCAGAAGCACCAGAAACGTGCGGAATTCAGCCGCGACCTTTTCACCATCTGCAGCAAACAGGTTGACCTGATACTGTTTACCGGAAATGTGCCAGAGAAACCGTTCAACCGTCGCCGGGTAGCCCCAACTCAACACCGGTTCCCGCAGGGCAGCCAGTGGCAGATAGGCATAGACCAGAACCAATCCAGCCACAACCGTCCCAATTGACCAGGCAAATTCACGACTGCGAAAAAACGCCGTTCCTTCTGACATCCAGACCAGAACTACAAAGGCTGGGAATGTAAGCAAAATCGTCACGTGGTGAACACCCAGGGCCAGGCCATAAACCAGCGTTGCCCCGGCAATCAGCCACCATGTTTCGCGTGGTTCAGCCTGAGTCACCAGATTTTGAGTTTTGACCCGCAGCCAGCGCGTCACCAGAAAAATCACGAGGCTCAACAGTGCCAGGTTCAGGGAATACACCTCCGCCACCGAGGCGTAGTACCAGAGCGTTTTGGAGAAAGCAAAGGCAAGCCCGGTACCGAGTGGAATCAAAATCTCGGCACACACCACCAGCCACGGCGTTCGCGAAGTCAAGGCGCCAGCCGGTTCGGTTTTTTTGCTGCTCGGGCGACGTCTGGCCAGTTCTTCTTTTTCACGCACCAGCCACCAGATTTCTCGGGTCAGGAGTGTCACCATCGCCGCCGTCAGCGCCGCAAACACACCTGACATCACAGTGATGCGAAAGGCCATGCTGCCAAGGGGAAGTTTGCTGAAGAAAAATCCCAGCAAGGTGTAGAGCGGAACTCCCGGTGGGTGCGCAACGCCCAGGGTGGCTGCCGTCAAGATAAGTTCGCCGCTGTCAACCAGCGTGACGGTTCGAGCCATCGTGAACCAGTACCCGGTCAATGCCATTCCAAAAGTCAGTAATGGCACGATCACACTGGTTGAGGGCGGGAGCGTAAATTGTGGGTCTGAAGGAGATATA
>DAOQNB010000696.1:0-4037 GCA_035335845.1 Acidobacteriota bacterium
CATGCCAGATTCAAACCACAGATGGGAAACCAGTTCATGGTGTAATTGGGGTATCAGTGGTTGATTGTGCGATTCCGAGGCGAATTCAGAGCGATGAAGAGGGAACCATACCAATCTGCTATAACGGTGGACTCAATCAAGCTGCTGCGCGTTGGATGATTGGCCGGCTTTCGCTATCAGATCTCTCGCGGCTTGATCCAGGCCAGCCAATTCCGGACGATCTTCAACTGGTGGCGGAAGTGCTTGCGTGGCAATGGTATTCAGAGCGAGAGTTTTTTCGTGAAGACACCGATCCCTGGGGAGCACAATTTATCGCTCACTTTTTTCAACCAGGTATTCAGAAACAGCTTGAACCACTCCTTAATCTGGTGAAAACGCAGGTTGCTCAGGCAACCACCCGACCTGAAACGGTTGAGCAGGTTGAGCAACTTGTGGCGGCTGGTGGTCAAAGCTTGACCGCACTCCGTGATCCGTGGGGAATGCCCTATCAGGTCACGGTGATGCGTCGGCAAGCCCGCGATGTGCTGGAAATCCATAGTTGTGGACCAGATCGAACCCCCAATACCATAGATGATTTTCTGGCTGGCGAATGTGGATGGTCGTATTCAGCGGCCCTCCACACGGCAATTCAACAGGCAAGCACTCGTTATTTTCAGCACACAGGCAACTACATTCGCGACTATGACACGCTCAAGACTGAGATTGCGCGCCAGGGCATTGATCTCGATCATTTGCGCGATCAGTGGGGGCGCGGATTGTTTTTTGACTTTCCGATTTTGAAAAGCTGTTATGCGATTCTGGTGCGAAGTGCGGGTGAGCGTGGGCAAGCCTCTCCGAGCGACGAATTTTATGATGGCAGCGAATTGGACCGGGGAGGATTTATTCTGACGGCATCCGTTTTGGATTTCTTCCACGAGGCACGGGAACAATTCAAGGCCACCGTGTTTCATTCAGGGGAAGCCATTCTCAAAGCTGAAAACCGCGAAGCTGCGTTGCAGGCCGCCCTCAAACAAAACGGCCTTGATTTGGAACAGCTTCGGGATCCGTGGGGCAGTCCCTATTTTGTGAGCTTCAGGAAAAAATCGTTGGGTGAACTGCCCGAATCCAAAACATCAGAATGGTGGATCATTTCACTGTGCAGCCCTGGGCCCGACAAAAGGCACGATGGCTCGGGGTTTACACTGGCGGCCTCATCGGTTTTGCTGAAGGTTCCATTTTCTGGAGATACGCCCAACCTCCAGGCAAAACCAGGCTCACCCAGGCCAGCTTCTGGTGCGATGGCTGGTTTGGTGAGTGATGAATTTGGAAACGCGCTCAGTCAGGTTCGGCTGGAAATGAAGAACGAAACTACGGGAAGATTAACCTACCACTGGACTGACCAGGATGGAACGTACCTGATCAATGATTTGCCGCCTGGACGATACGAAATTACTCTCCTCCACTCATCAAACATTGTATATATATATGATACAGTTGGGGTTACCTCTGGGAAGCTCAATCTGGTGGACGCCGTGATTGGTGTCAGGGAAATCACCGAAGCTGAAATTGGCCGTATGCAAAGCAAGCCTACCTTTATGAACATGTGGTATGCGCCAAATTATTTTCATACAACGCCCATGCTGGCCAACAGGAAACACGTTGTGCCTGTCAGCACACAGAATCCACCCACTCTGCCAAAACTGAGACAGGATTTCACCGAAACCGCGCTCTGGGCGCCACTTCTGGCAACAAATCATCAAGGAAGGGTGCGTGTCAAATTAAAGTTTCCAAATGTTGTTACCACCTGGAGGCTTTCAGTTGTGGCTTTGACAGCGGATGGTCAAATTATTGAAAAAGAGGAGTCTTTGCCAGTCGGAAAAGCCATCATGCCTTGCGAATGCGAAAAGTAATGCTGCGCAGGCGGTCTACGTTTTCCTGGAGCTGGAGGAGAAACACTTCGTCGGGGGCCTGACCCTGTTCGCGGTCCTGCATCAGAATCTGGAGCAGCAACGACATTTCTTCAGCGATGTCATAAAACTCTTCAAGGAGCGGGCTCACCGTTTCCGAATGGGCATAAATCCATTTCTTTTGCCAGTCTTCACCAACAAATTCGAGCGTCAGGCGCTGGATAAAATCCTCGGCAAACCGGGCAGATTTGACGACCGCCGATGATTGAAAATAGCCATCCGCTGTCTTAAACAGCAGGAAATCCCCAACCGGTATCTGATTGCGGGTCAAGATCGAAACGCCATTTTGCGCAATCATATCGGTGATGGTGTGTTCCTTGACCATGAGGTTATTTTCAGCGTCAAACCGTTCGATAATGACGTCAATGACCTGGTCGAGACGTTTCATGGAATTCTCCAAAGCCACTCTGCAGCCGAGTGGAAAGTAAGGCGGCGATAGAAGGAAGCGTTGTGAAGTTTGTGGCAGGAGGTTTTTCAGGGCAAGGAACGTGAGCCACGAAGAACGCTCAGTCAGGGCAACATCTTACCATTCGTTGGAAGGAAATTTCCAGTTTTCTGAAAGAAAATTCTAGTTTGGTTGTAAAGTCCAGAATTCAAGCTTGAGCCTGCAAAAAATTGAACTGGGATGACGAAGGGAATCAATCGAGTTCTTCGGTGCGACCCATTTGGCGAAGAAGGGAGAGGTAGTTTCGCTTTACCAATTTGGTGTATGGATGATCTTTTCCTAATTTGGATGTGAGGGGTGAATAAGCACGAGCAAACAATGGCTCAGCTTGATGAAACATCCCTTGAGCTGTAAACAAGATAGCCAGGTTACTGAGAATTATGGTTGTTTCTATTGAATGAGGGCCAAAATAATGTTCACAAATTATCAGCGCTTGCTGGTATTGTAATTGGGCTTCGTTGAATCTTCGTTGATGGTGAAATACCACGGCAAGGTTATTAAGGCTGGTACCGATAGTTGGATGGTCCGGTCCAAATTGATGCTTATAAATATCCAGGGCTTGTTGATATAAGAACGTGGCTTCTTCATAGCGTGCCTCAGAGATAAATAAACTCGCCAAGTCATTGAGAATATTGGTTGTAATCGGATCTTCAGGTTTTAATTGACTTTCAGCAATTGAAAGTGCCTTTTGATAAAACAATTCAGCTTCCTGATTTCTATAATGGGATCTGTAGAGATTAGCTAATTGAGCTAAGATTTGTGTCTGCTCAAACGGATTCCCTGAGAGATCGTTCAGGTCATCTGGGATAAGTGGCAATAGCTTTCCGATAAAATCCTGACTCAGTTCTCTTGCTTCCTGTTCTAGGTTAGCAAAAAGCAAAGCTTTGATTGAATCAACCGCCAGTTGGGTAAGATCAACAAACGGAGCATCCTGTTTGAGTGCCGTTTCAAACCTTTCGGCCAGATAAGCTGATTGTTTCCGAGCAAGTTCAACTGAGACGGCTGAATGCTCACCGCTCAAAAGAAGTGGTTTATTTTCAATCAAATCAACAACCTGTTCTGTCAACTCCAGTCGTACCAGAAACCACGAGTGTAAATCCGGAGCGTCAACCAGAAGCCGGGTACTGAATTCACGCGTGACCCACCAGATGGAACGCAAATGAGGTTGGGCCAGATTTTCACGATTGAAATTGAAGATGCGGACGACTTCTCCGAGCGGTCTTTCTGGTTCGTAGGCGGTAGCAAACCCGGAAATCGAGACGATACCTGGCTCAAGTACCACCAGTTGTTTCACTAGCTCATCAATAACCTGAACGATTGGCTGACGAACCGGCAATGCGATTTCATGAAAAGAGATGCCCGCCTGGGAAAAAGCTTCTTTGAGCCGATCAACCACCTGTCGGCGGGCAAATTCAGAGTCAAACGTAACCAGAGCCAGACCTCTGGGAGCATTGCGCCCCCAACGTTCGAGCCGTCGGGTGACAAATTCAATTGTCCCATCCTGGAGATTCTCACTTCGTACCACCTCGAATCACCCCATTGACAGGTCGAATCCTGCGTTGTTCGGCCAAAATATCAACCACCAGTGGATGAATTCCAAACCAGCGGTCACCATTGTTAAATTCCTGGACTGCCCGGGCGCGCAA
>DAOQNB010000697.1:0-4034 GCA_035335845.1 Acidobacteriota bacterium
ATGAAGAATGAAGAATGAAGAATGAAGAATGAAGAATGAAGAATGAAGAATGAACAGTTACTGATAGGTGAGCTTCTATCTCGATAGGGTCACGTCAGGTTGATGTTGGAAATAAAAGGGTTGTTTGTGCCGATTGTGTGAACGAATAGACGATTTGCTGCCTGTAACCTATCTTATGGGAAGCAGTTAACCTCAATAAGATCCGGGCTTCATCTTCAATTTTTTATTCTTCATTCTTCATTCTCAATTCTCAATTCTCAATTCTTCATGCTCAATTCTTCATTCTTCATTCCATCGGAAACTCTTCAGTCAGTTGCGTTGACACGTCTTTGACGGCTTTGTTATGCTCGCTCGGCTTTTATCCTCACCAACCATAAAGCTATCACAATCTTTCTAAAGGCTTTCCTGGCAAGGGGACACGTTTTTTTCATCAATCCTAACCACGCTCCCCACTGCGGTGTAACAACCTGGTTTCTTCCACGAGAGATTGTGCCGGCAGGCGGTGAGGTATCTGGTTGTTTTCCGGACTATTATCCTGTGCCATGGGCGTCAGATGTCGCCCCCAACTTCGAGTTGATATGGCTTCATACTTCATCATAGGAGATCCTCAATGGCAGAACCTACCAAAGGCTTACAAGACATTGTTGCCGCCGATTCCACAATCTGTTTGATTACACCAGATGGACGGCTGGCTTATCGTGGACTCGACATCGAAGATTTAGCGGAACACTCAACCTTTGAGGAAACCGTCTTTTTCCTGCTCTATGGCCATTTGCCAAAGCAGGCTGAACTGGATGACTTCAAAGTGAAGTTAGCCGAAGGTCGGAAACTTCCGGCGGAAATCATCACCTTGATGAAAGATTTCCCAAAGACTGCTTTCCCAATGGAAGCCCTGCGGACGGCCACCTCAGCCCTCTCGTTTTATGACCCGGACACGCATGACAATTCCTATGAAGCGAGCGTACGCAAAGCCATTCGTCTGATTGGTCAGTTGACGTTGCTCACCACCGGGTTTGACCGGATTCGCCGCGGACTCGAACCAATTGAACCAGACCCGTCTATGTCGATGGCCGAAGCGTTCCTGTACTCACTGCACGGCGAAAAACCATCAGCTTCAGGTGCCCGTGCCTTTGACGTCTGCCTGATTTTGCATGCCGACCACGAACTCAATGCTTCGACGTTTGCTGCGCGGGTGATTGCTTCAACGTTGTCGGACGTTCACGCGGCAATTACGGGTGGAATTGGCGCCCTGGCTGGACCATTGCACGGCGGCGCAAACCAGCGCGTGCTGGAAATGCTGCTTGATATTGGTGAACTGGATCGTGTGGAAGCCTATGTGGATGACATCTTTACCAATAAGAAGAAGATCATGGGCTTTGGTCATCGCGTTTACAGAGCAACTGACCCTCGGGCCAACATTTTCCGCGTCTTCTCAAAGAATTTAGGCGAAGAAACCGGCGAACCGAAATGGTTCCAGATGTGCGAAATGATCGAAAAAATGGTTTTTGAGAAGAAGAAGCTGTACCCGAATGTGGACTTCTTCTCCGGCACTGTGTTGCACGCGCTCAAGATTCCGACCGATCTCTTTACCCCGGTGTTTGCTTGCAGCCGGGTTTCAGGCTGGTCGGCACACGTACTGGAACAACTCAACAACAATCGTTTGATTCGCCCGGTGGCTGATTACCAGGGCGCGATCAAGATGGAATACACGCCAATTGACCAGCGCTAAATTCCATCGGTTGTCAGTTGTTTCACTGTGATTGTAGGTAAAAGGGCGCACGAACAACCGTGCGCCCTTTTTTATTTTTTGCAGATACCTGGTGTTTGGTGCTTAGTACCTGGTGCTTGGAAACCAATATTTTCAAAGAAGCAAGAGGCAAAAACCAAGAACCAGGAACCAAGAACCAAGAACCAAGAACGAAAATAGTATGACTCAACAACTTAGACCTTTTTACATTACGACTCCGATTTATTATGTCAACGCCAGGCCACATCTGGGGCACGTCTACACGACGATTCTGGCTGACACACTGGCACGTCACCATCGCCAGCGTGGACAGGACACCTTTTTCCTGACCGGAACTGATGAACACGGCCAAAAAATTGAACGGGCGGCGGCTGACAAAGGCTTGCCGGTCAAAGACCACGTTGACGGCATCGTGGCCGAATTCAAAGAGATGTTTGATCGGTTTGGGTTGCAGCCTGACCACTGGATTCGAACGACGCACGAATATCACAAGCAAGGCTCGCAGGAACTCTTTCGCCGGGTGCAGAAAAACGGCTTTATTTACAAAGGCGAGTATGAAGGCTGGTACTGCACCGAATGTGGTGAATTCAAAGAAGAAACCACACCGGGCGAAGCTCCGTGGTGCGAAAATCACGACCGACCTGCCGAACGTGTCGCTGAATCAAGCTATTTCTTCAAGCTTTCAGAATTTCAGGATCGGTTGCTGAAGTTTTATGCCGAACATCCGGATTTTATCCAGCCTGAAGCTCGTCGAAACGAGGTCATTAGCTTTGTTTCCAGCGGGTTGAAAGATTTGTCCGTAAGCCGTGTGTCGGTAAAATGGGGCATTCCGGTGCCGGATGACCCGGACCATACGCTTTATGTCTGGTTTGATGCGCTATCGAATTACATCACGGCGCTTGGGTTTGGCAACGATGCGCGCGGCGGATTTGAAGAATTCTGGCCAGTGGCAATTCACCTGGTTGGAAAAGACATCCTGCGGTTTCACGCGGTGTACTGGCCGGCATTTTTGTTAGCGGCTGATGTGCCACCACCTCAACGCGTGTTTGCCCACGGCATGTGGCTGTCCAAAGGCCGCAAGATGTCAAAAACATTGAAGAACACGATTGACCTGAGCATTCTGCTTCAGTTTTTCACTCGTGAGCAGGTGCGGTTTTTCTGCCTGCGTGAAATGAGCTATGGTCAGGACGGAGATTTTACCTACGAGGCGCTGATTGACCGGATTAACGGCGATCTGGCTGCCGGCTGGGGAAATTTGATCAGCCGCACGCTGACGATGGTGCGCAATTCGTGCGGCGGCGTGTTGCCGAATATTCCAGCGGATGCTCCGGCAGATGCTGTCGAAGCTATTGAAGCTGTGAAAGTTAAGTTTGCCGAAAATGAAAGAGTCTTTGCGGCGGAACTGGATCGGATTGCAACTGGTCGAGCTATGGAACTGGTGCTCGAACTGGTCGGCACACTCGATAAATATTTGAGCCACTACGCGCCGTGGAAACTGGCGAAGGATGAATCTGCGCGTCCGCTTTTACTCACCGTCCTCAACACGGCAGTCGAAGGTCTCCGGCACATTACGGTGTTGATGGCCTGTGCGATGCCCGACGCTGCCACTGAAGTTTGGAAACAACTGGGGTTGGCTGGTTCGCCTGCGGATTACAACCCCCAGGCTTTACACTGGGAATCACTTCCCGAACATACTCACATTGGAGAATTGAAAGGTCTCTTCCCGAGACTGAACAAAGAAAAAGTTATGGCTGAAATTCAAGAAGAAGTGAACAAACAAGCTGAAGCTGAAAAGGCCACTGCCCCAGCTTCTGAACCACAAGCCCCCGTGGCGCCAGTTGCCGAAGCCGCGCCCGTTGCGACAGCACCAGTTGCCGAAGCGGCGCCAGCGGAAGAAAAGGGCTACATTACGATTGACGATTTTGTCAAAGTGGAGCTTCGCGTCGGTCAGGTGCTCGAAGCCGAACGCATTCCAAAAGCTGATAAACTGTTGAAATTACAGGTTGATCTGGCTGAAGAAAAACCGCGTCAGATTCTGGCGGGGATTGCACAATATTATGAGCCGGAAGCCCTGGTTGGCCGCAAAATCGTCGTCGTGGCCAATTTGGCACCTCGGAAAATGCGCGGACTCGAATCACAAGGCATGCTGCTCGCCGCTTCGATTGGTTCAGAGGGCCGTCCGGTACTGGCAACGTTTACTGAAGAAGTTCCCAACGGAGCAAGACTGAAGTAGGGGAATGAAGAATGAAGAATGAAGAATGAAGAATGAAGAATGAAGAATGAAGAA
>DAOQNB010000698.1:0-4024 GCA_035335845.1 Acidobacteriota bacterium
CGCTGTATACCGATCCGGTGGCACTCTCAGCCTGAGTACTCTTCGGGTATTTTAACCCAGGTTCTTCAGCCCCAAGCCCGACGTCTTCAGCCCGTTTTCTTCAGCCCGTTCTATTATGCGCCAACGATATGTCTGCGTTCGTGGACAGAATTCAAATGATTGCGGACCGGCAGCCCTGGCGACAGTTGCACGCCATCATGGACTTCGAATCAGTCTGCAGCGGGTTTTGGATGTCCTTGAAACCAGCACTCAGGGCACCAACCTGACCAGCTTGCGCGAAGGCGCCGAAAAGCTCGGATTCAAAGCGTCTGCCGGCAAAGCCAAACCCGGTGTGCTCGGTCAGATTCCCTTGCCAGCGATTGTCCATTTCCACGACACACCCGCCGGCCATTTCGTCGTGCTGCATCAGGTTGATTCCCAGTCCGTTGTGATTGCCGACCCGGCACGCGGGCTGGTAACGCTTTCACGTGAAGAATTTTCCCGCCGCTGGAGCCAGACGATTTTGCTGCTCGCTCCGGGCGCTGACTTCAGACCCAATCAGGACGAAAAATCCCCGCTTCACAAGCTGTTTCACCTTGCCTTCCGTGAAAGAACACTCCTGCTGCAATCAGTGGTCTGTGCCGGAGTGGTCACGGTCCTGGGCCTGGCGCAATCGTTTTTTGTCCAGATGGTGATTGACCGGGTCATTCCATCGGCCAGCCGGGATGTGTTGTGGTTGCTGGTGATCGGCGTCCTGGTGCTGCTTGGCATCCGATCACTGGTTGGCTGGCTGCGGCAGTACCTGCTGGCCTATCTTGGAATGAAATACGGGCTGTTGCTGGGGCCGGGGTACGTCAACCGGGTGCTCCGATTGCCGATTAAGTTCTTTGACCAGCGCCAGACTGGTGACATCTATTCACGGACCACGGATGTGACCTCGGTGCAGTCCGCGATTACCAACGGCGTGCTCTCGGTCTGTATTGATCTGGCTTTGTTGCTGGTCATGGCGGCATTGATGGCCTGGTTTAACCTCAAACTGACACTGCTGACGCTGTGTTTTGTCCCAATTCTGGCTGGTGTGACCTGGGCGCTGCATGCTCCGTTTGTCCGCCAGCAATGGGCGGTCCGGCACTATTTTGGCACAGTGTCGAACCGATTTATCGAAGCTCTGGAAAGCATCCGCATCCTGAAAGTGTTCACGGCTGAACCGCTGGCTTACGAACGAGTGCTCCAGGAATATCAATTACTTGAAGCCGCGCAGTTTCGCCGTGGCCTGCTGGCGGCAACGATTGCCACGGCGTCTTCCCTGCTGACCGGGTTGGTCTCGATTGTGTTGCTGTGGGTAGGCGCCCATCTGGTGATGACATCAGAGTTGACAGTTGGTCAAATGATGTTCTTTTCGTCATTGCTTGGCATGTTCCTGTCGCCGGTTGACCGATTGGCACCCTCGATTACGGCGATTCAGGAAGCACTCATCGGGATCGAACGCCTCAACGACGCCTTTGAAGCCACGCCCGAAGATGCGCACACCGGCCAGGCGTTCCAGGGAATCCACCTCAGCGGGGACATCCACTTTGACAACGTGTCGTTCTGGTATCGTGAAGGCACGCCCGTAGTGACCAACCTCACACTCTCGATTCCGGCTGGAAAAACCACAGCGGTGCTGGGTGCCACCGGTTCCGGGAAAACGTCGCTCGCGAACCTGCTGACCCGGCTATATGACGTTTCGGAAGGGCGAATTCTGGTTGACGGCTTTGATCTTCGCGAACTGGAGCGAACGGCTATCCGGCGTCAAATCGGCGTTGTGTTTCAGGATCCAAGCCTGACGAGCGGCACGATTTTTGACAACATCACGCTCGGACGGCCCGGTGCTTCGCTGGAAGAAGTACAAACCGCCGCCAAACTGGCCGAAGTGCACGCTTTCATCATGAGTTTGCCCAAACAGTACAACTATGAGATCGGAGACCGGGGCGTCGCGCTTTCAAGTGGTCAACGCCAACGAATTGCGATTGCTCGGGCGCTGCTGCGCGACCCAGCGTTGTTGATTCTGGACGAAGCGACCAGCAACCTTGATAGCGAAACCGAACGCAAAGTCATGGAGAACATCCGGACGCACTGCCCTGGAAAAACGATCTTTTTGATTACCCACCGGCTAACAACGGTGATGAATGCTGATTCGATTGTCGTGCTTGACCAGGGCCGCATCGTCGAACAAGGCACGCACGCCGAATTGATCAAAAACCAGGGCAAGTATCAGGCGTTCTGGTCGGCGATGCTCCCTGGCGCCCTTGAGGAAAGAAATTTGGAGTGCGGCGCGGCTTGACGCCGCTTTTCAGTGTATCTATTTAACGATGAATGAACTGCTGACCGACTCACCAGTATTTCCAGCCGCATCGCGGGCGATGACTTTGACCCGGGCAACTTTGGTTTTGGGAAGCGTGGACGGAACGGTCCAGACGAATTGCTGTTGAGTTCCAACCAGTCCAGTCACCACGGTTGTTGAAAAGGCCCCGCCGTCAGTCGCGTACAGGACATCGTGACTGGTGACGGCGGTGTTGTCGCTGGAAGTCCAGGAAATGGTCAGGTTTGGGTCTTTCTTGCGTTTAACCCTGGCTTTGGAGAGCTGAACCTGGGCGACAACCGGCGGGACGGTATCAACTGGCGGTGGTGGTTGGACCACGGTGAACAATCCAGATCGGCCTTCGCCCCGGTTTCCAGCGGCATCAATCGCCGCAATGAGCAGCGAGCCTTCCGTAAAGGCATCGTTTTCCGCAATCGAAACCTGGAAACTGGTGGTCGCGGCGGGCAATCCAGTGGCAATGGTCTGGTCAAACAGCACTCCTTGACGTTTTCCCTGGAGGGTAATGGATTGCTCGGTGACACCAATGTTGTCGCTGGAGGTCCAGGTCACGGCGATCTGGGCACCAACCTGACTTTCCACGGTTAGTCCTGAGACCGGCGTCAAGACCTGAACCACCGGTTTCTGAGTATCGGGATCGGGGTCAGGGGTTGAGAAACCAATCGTTCGGGCAAACTCGGATGTGTTGCGGCCAACGGTGATCGTCGCGGTGAAGGCATCCCGGTTCTGAGCCTGGCTTGATGGAATCGTTACCGTGAACTCTCCCAGCGAAACCGGGATACTGACCAGAAATTGGCCGAGGCCGTAAGCCATCGGGTCGGTTGCTGGAGCCTGGATCAGGGCTGGTCGAATTGAGGCATAGATTTCCAGTGTACCTGGTGAGGTGGCGGTTCCAGTCAGAACCACACTACCATCCGTTTTTCTCTCAGCCTTTCTCAATTGAACTGACGGCTGATAGCGGTTTGGGCCAGCCGGGTCTTCAATGGTGCGCAGGTTTGGCTGATATCCGCCATCGGGATCCACCACACTTCGGGTAAATGAAGTGAGTGCAATTCCAGGTCCTCCAACGTTCACAAACTGGTTCTGGGAAATCAGGACATTCTCAGTTGGAACATTCACCTGACTTTCAGCATCATCGGTCCGGTTTGTTCCCCCATATCGAAAAATGCTTTGGGGATGACGGGTGCTATTGCAAACCACAATGCCGCCTTTGGAGCAGTTTTCAATTCGGTTGTTGGTGATGAAGGTCGGTGCGGTGATGCCGCCAACCTGGATTCCCACCTGGGAATTGAGAATGATGTTGTCGCGAACCACGGTTTGGGCATTGCGGTCCGGGTTGGCAAATCCAGACCAGTCACGAATGTGGATTCCGGCAGTTCCAAATCCCTGAATGATGTTGCCGTAAACCTGATCGCCCTTGTTGACAAAAATACCACTGGCAAAGAATCCAGGATCATCCACACCTGGTTGTCCAAAGTTTTCGGGGAACTGAGCTGGCAGGGGAGGGGCAATATTTTCTCCATTGACTCCAATGCCAATTCGGTTGTTGCGAATGATATTGCCGATAGGCATGTGTTTTTCAAAGTAGTTATATTGGCCAATTCCGCCAGCTCTTGATCCAGCAATTATGTTGTTTTCAATGACATTATTGCGTTGAATGTTTTGAAAAACTATAGATGCCAATGG
>DAOQNB010000699.1:0-4021 GCA_035335845.1 Acidobacteriota bacterium
ATGAACGTGAATAATGTAATAAAACCCCATTGTCAGGCCAAAGCCATTAGAATATGAAATGAAACCAAATTGGATTTGATTTGAAAAAATCAAAGATAAAAAAGAGAAAATGAAAAGAAATTCATATAGAAAAAAAGAAAAATTCCGCGCCAGAACGAGAGAACTGATGAAAATAAGGCAAAAAAAGACAACTAAACTTGAAAAGAAAACTATTTTTACTCAAAAATTAACTCAACTGCGAAGCCAAAAACCAAAACCAGAATGCAATCGAAAAAAGGAAGTGGTGGAATCTATATGGAGCAATTGAACCAGCCGTCCCTGGATGTAAGTGCCATGTATCAAACCTTGCTGGCTGACTTTATTCAGGTTCAGCCTGACCGCTTAAAAGCCAGCGATCAGTTCATTGCCGAACTCAGGCAAGTCACAGCTACACCCACAATGGTTGAGGTCCATCCTCAGATGAATCAAGGAGACTGGATCCTCATCAAATGGCCTGAAATTCGACTGGAAGTTTTTACATATCCAGCCAAAAGCCTGGCCACAGTTGACCTGTATGCCCCAAAAGAGATTGATCTTGACCTGTTGTTCAAAAAACTGGTTGGGTTTTTCGAGCCATCCGTGATCCGCAAAACAGTTCTTTCACGTGGAATTTTAGACGCCTGACTCGGTGAGCGAGATAATCGGGGTTTCAAAAAATTGCTTTTCACCACTGAGAATACGCTGCTAATATCCTTTCCACCTCACTTTACAGGCATTCAATCCATTTGCCATACAACCGTACGTCAGGATCTCTGATAGAGCCTGGACTCTCGTGTTGACTCCTTAACTGAATCCACAACCTTATCCACGCGGAGAATATCTATGCCAGGGTTTTGCGATAGCTGTGATGAGCGATCAGATCGACTTTTCGACATTACCCGTGTCCCAGAATTTGCCGAAGTCGTCCGGAGCTTGAATTACCGCCATGTATGCCAGGCCTGTTACGATGATTTGCTGGAAGAAAGCAAACACCCAACCCCACCAGTTGACGACGAAGAGCGCCGAATTGAAAAGCGACTTGCCGTTCATCTGGACGTGCAAATTGAAGGGACCAGTCGGGAAGGAATTCCATTCCGGGAAAAAACCACCACTGAAGATGTTAGCTTAAATGGCGCCAAAATCATCACCCACCAGGATATTGAACCCGGCAGCGTCTTAAAGTTTACTGTCGTGGATTCAGATTTTGAAACTTCTGCCATCGTCGAAGTCGTGTGGAAGTTGGGCGTTGGAAAAACCGCCGGCCTGAAATTTGTCGAACAAAACGCGAACTGGAAACACCTCTTGCAACGTCAGGGCGTACTCTAGCAGGGGGCAGAGTGGCCCTGAGTGGGCCCGCGGCAGCTTGATCCAAGCCAGATCGGTTCGTCCATCAACAAAACTACCTACCAGCAAAGGAACTCTATGATTAAATCAGCAGAGGTCGTTATCATCGGCGGAGGTGTGATTGGCTGTAGTATTGCCTACTACTTAACCCGATTAGGGTGCAAAGATGTCGTTATTCTGGAACGAGAGACTTTTCAAGGAAAGCATTCAACAGGTCGGAGCGCCGGTGGGGTTCGGCAACAGTTTGCCACTCCGGTCAATATCCGAATGTCCATCTTTTCCATTGATGTTTTTTCCCAGTTTAAGGAAATGACCGGGCAGGACCCTGAGTATCACCCCTTTGGCTACCTGTTTATGGCAACCCAGCCCGAGCATATTGAATACCTGCACGCCAATATGAAAATACAACAGCAGGAAGGGGTGCCAGTTCAATATGTCAGCCGGGATGACATCCGGGAAATGGTGCCCCAGCTCTTTACTGAGGATTTATTAGGTGGGAGTTTTTGCCCAACCGATGGTTTTGTTGATCCCTATAGTGTGATGCAGGGGTTTAATCATCGGGCACGCGAACAGGGAGCCCGCATCCTGCTGGAAACCGAGGTCACCAATATTTTGACGCAATCAGGGCGAATCAGTGGGGTTGAGACCAACCATGGCACTGTCTCAACCCGCACTGTGATCAATGCCTCTGGCCCGTGGGCCCGGATTACAGCCGGATGGGTAGGCATTGACCTGCCAGTTCAACCAACCCGCCGGCAACTGGTCAATACCGAAAAATTTGACGAACTTCCAATGGAACTTCCCATGCTGATTGATATGAGCAATGGGTGTTATATGCGCAAAGAATCGGGTGGCGTAATGATTGGCTGGGCTGATCCCAATGAGCCACCGAGTTTTAATACCGTTTTTGATCCTGATTTTGTTGATGTGATCGTTGAAAAGGCACTCCCGCGCATGCCCTGCCTGGAAAATGCAGGTATCAATCTGCGACGGTGCTGGGGTGGGCTTTATTCTATTTCACCTGACCACCACGCGATTGTTGGTCCAGTGCCAAACCTGGAAGGATTTTACCTCTGCAACGGCTTTAGTGGGCACGGCATTATGCATTCACCCGCGATGGGTATATCCGTGGCTGAAATGATTATGTTTGGTGAGTCCCGAACTCTGAATGTTTCTGAGTTGAAGGTAGATCGCTTTGAAAAGGGTGAACTGTTACACGAAACCGCTGTGATCTGATCAGTTAAATCAGTGCATCGCACACTGAAAAGAAAGGGAAGTTGTTTCCGGTCTGACGAAACAATTTCCCTTTTTGACATTCCAGTGCTGGTTTTCGCCGGTGAGGACCACAGGATGGTTGCACCCGGTGCTGAAAGTCAGTACATTTGCCATCCTTACATCTCAAATCACCTCAACCTGAAACACCACTTATGTCTCAAACTGTTTCCATACTGGGTTCAACTGGTTCGATTGGCCGGAGTACCCTTGATGTCATTACCCACCTCTCCCCACGTTTTGAAGTGACTGCCTTAAGTGCTGGCAACAATATGGCTGTGCTGGCAGAGCAAATCAAAACCTATCGCCCACAGTTTGTTGCAGTTGGCAGCGAACAGGCAGCCAGCCAGCTCCGGGCCCTGATCAAGGATGATTACTCTGGCGATATCGGAATCGGAATGGATGGCATGGTGGCGGTTGCCAGTTATCCTGGTACTGAATGTGTCATTTCTGCCACTGTCGGTGGACGTGGGTTGCTCCCAACCCTTAAAGCCATTGAACTGGGGCGGCGAGTTGGAATTGCGAATAAAGAGCCGCTTGTGATGGCGGGGGAGTTGATGACTCGGGTTGCCCAGGAATCTGGAGCTGAAATCCTCCCAATTGACAGCGAACACAATGCCTTACATCAGTGTCTGCGTGGAGAGAAAAAAAACGAAGTCAAACGGCTGATCTTGACCGCAAGTGGTGGTCCTTTTCGCCGGACACCAATTGAGGAGTTTGAGCGATTAACAGTGGCTCAAGCCTTAAAGCACCCCACCTGGCAAATGGGGCCTAAAATCACCATTGACTCAGCCACCCTGATGAATAAAGGGTTAGAAGTCATTGAAGCCCGCTGGCTGTTTGGGGCCAACCCTGACCAGGTCGAAGTCATTGTCCACCCACAATCGACCGTGCATTCAATGATTGAGCTGATTGATGGATCAGTCCTTGCCCAGCTTGGCGTGACCGATATGCGGCATCCGATTCAGTATGCCCTGACCTATCCAGAGCGACTGCCCGCCAATTTACCCGCATTGGATTTGGTGGGGATTGGAAAACTGGAATTTGAAGTACCAGATCGGCAGCGATTTCCCTGTCTGGGACTGGCCTATCAGGCACTTCGGGCGGGTGGAACGATGCCTGCTGTTCTCAACGCGGCCAATGAGATTGCTGTCGCGGCTTTTCTGGCTGAGCGCATTCCTTTTATTGCGATTCCAAAGTTGATTGCTGATGTGATGGACTGTCACCAGATTCAGCCAACTTCTGATTTAGAAACTATCCTGGTGGCTGATCAGTGGGCAAGAATTGAGGCTGAGGGGTGGGTAACTCGTCAACAAAAGCGGGTAGGGGCAGGGGAATGAAGAATGAAGAATTGAGAATGAAGAATTGAGAATGAAGAATGAAGAAT
>DAOQNB010000700.1:0-4018 GCA_035335845.1 Acidobacteriota bacterium
AAGTCCAGTTTAGAAACTATCACACCCAACTTCTTCAGCCCAACTTCTTCAGCCCGACTTCTTCAGCCCGACTTCTTCAGCCCGATGTCTTCAGCCCGACTTCTTCAGCCCGATGTCTTCAGCCCAATGTTCTTCAACCCCAAAAGAAAATCCCCTGCCGGTTTTGCAACCAGGCAGGGGATTTTGATTGGCACAGGTCTATAAGCCGAATTCTGTGGTCACCAGGAAAGGTGACTGGTGATCATTCATCTAGGCCGGCAATTGCTCGACGGCTCAAGCGACTTACCCGGAAGCTGCGTCCACACAGTGTTCCAAAGAACACTGGTGAAACTCGGACGGGCAACCCTCAAACGCTTCCCTATTTAGTCTTGCACTGCGAGGAGTTTACCTAGCCAGATCTGTTACCAGACCTGCTGGTGGGCCTTTACCCCACCGTTTCACCATCGCCCACCATGCCTCCCGAGGGAGGGGTAGGTTTCGGGCTGTCTGTTTTCTGTTGCACTTGTCGTCACCGGCTGACTGACGCCAACCAGTGCCTGGCCGTTAGCCAGCTCGCTGCCCTACAGTGTTCGGACTTTCCTCCCTCCATCTTGCGATGGACGGCGATCACCCAACCTGTACCAAAAGTGTGAGAGCCAGGAAAGCTCACTGGCTTCCTGGCTCAGACGGAGGAGGTGGGATTCGAACCCACGGTACCGTTTCCAGTACACAGCATTTCCAATGCTGCACCTTCAGCCACTCGGTCACCCCTCCAGGGGAATGAAGAATTAAGAATTGAGAAATGTTCGGCTTAATTCTTCATTCTTCATTCTTCATTCTTCATTCTTCATTCAAAACGTGGCGGTGAGGGTGGGATTCGAACCCACGGTACGGTTTCCCGTACTTCGGTTTTCGAGACCGACCGATTCAACCACTCTCGCACCTCACCAAAGTTCGTTCAGCTTGTTTGGCCTGCCGTTTGGCTCGGAAAAATTCCTGCAAGACCTGACTGCATTCATTTCCCAAAAGTCCGCTGGTAATTTCCAGCCGATGGTTGAGAAACGCCGCCGAGCAAATTCCAAAATGCGAATCCACCGCCCCGGCTTTCAGGTCACTGGCGCCATAAACCAGTCGTTTGACTCGTGCCTGAATGAGCGCTCCGGCGCACATCGCACAGGGTTCAAGCGTGACATAGAGCGTGGTGTCGAGCAACCGATGGTTGCCAAGCACCTGGGCCGCCGTTCGGAGCGTGACGATTTCGGCATGCGCCGTGGGATCTTGATCACGCAACGTACGGTTGCCGCTCCGGGCAATAAGCTGATTGTCAAACACAAGGACCGCACCAACCGGGACTTCGTCTTGTCTGGCACTTGTCTGGGCTTCGTTTAAAGCAATTTCCATCCAGAACACATCAGATGGGGTTTCAGTCATAATGAAATGAATTGTGACCGTGATTGCTTGTGGGAAAAAATCGTGTGAAATGTGTATTTGGTTCCCAAAGCCTTGAAAAAAAGACGAACGGCTATGGTACAAGTCAACCGTGAAAACTGTCAAGATAGCAATTTTGAGGAAGGCTTGAAGACGAACATGATCCATTCCTGGGTTTTGGATTTTTGCCGCACGATTCAACAACACAATGGTCGGGCGTTTCTGGTTGGCGGTTATGTGCGCGATCAACTGTTTGAGCGCCAATCAAAAGACTATGACCTGGAAGTATATGGCATTCCTGGAGATAGCCTGCGGGCATTGCTCAAAGAAATGGGCCGGGTCAACACCGTCGGCGAGCAGTTCACGGTCTATAAATTTCGTCCGCTGGTTGATCCCGAAACTGAAATTGATGTGAGTTTGCCGCGACGGGAATCAAAAACCGGTGTCGGCCATCGGGGGTTTACCATCGAAGGCGACCCGTTTATGAGTTTTCACGAAGCGACCCGCCGCCGTGATTTCACCATCAACGCCCTGATGCTCGACCCGTTAACAGGTGAAATCATTGATCCACAGCAGGGACAACAGGATATCAAACGACGATATTTGCGAGTGGTTGATCCGGAGACGTTTGTTGAAGACTCGCTCCGGGTATTGCGTGGCGCACAATTTGCCGCCCGGTTTGAACTGGCAATTGACCCTGACACCGTTGCTTTGTGTCGCTCGATTTCACTCACCGATCTGCCGCACGAGCGAATTTGGGGGGAATTTGAAAAACTCTTGCTGAAATCACGGCGGCCCTCGATTGGCATGGCGGCCCTGAATGATCTGGGGGTCGTTGATCAACTCTTTCCTGAACTGGCCGCCTTACGCGGATGTCAGCAAGAACCAGAATTTCACCCCGAAGGTGATGTCTGGATCCACACGCTGATGTGTCTTGACGAGGCAGCTCACTTGATTGACGACCTGCCGAAAGAAAAGCAGATCACGGTGATGCTGGGGGTACTGGCACACGATTTTGGGAAGCCTTCCACCACAGAAGTGATTGACGGGCGAATCCGATCTTTCGGTCACGATGAGGCTGGTGTTGTGCTCACCGAAGCCTTTCTGGACCGATTGGGTGTGTTTACGATTCATCATTACCCGGTCCGCGAACAGGTCAAAGCTCTGGTCCGCGAGCATTTACGGCCCGGTCAGTTTTTCCTGGCGCAGCCACCGACTTCAGATGGAGCCTTTCGTCGTCTCGTTCGTCGGGTTGACCCGGATTTGCTCTATCGGGTGGCAAAAGCTGACTCACTCGGTCGGTTGCCCCCGGTGAACACCGCGCACATGCAGGAATGGTTTCGGGAAAAAATTCAGCAGTTGGATTTGGAGCAGGGAGCGCCACCGCCTTTTTTGCTTGGACGCCACGTGTTGAGCCTGGGCCTCAAACCCGGTCCAAAAGTGGGGCAGGTGGTAAGTGCGGTGTATGAGCAGCAACTGGAGGGAACGATTCATTCGCTTGATGAAGCGCTGGTTGCCGCAAAGCACATTCTGGAGTGCGACGGTTTGACGTAAATATGAGCCAGAAAAGCCGCGTCAACCCGTCGCACTTCGAAGGTTATCCATTGAGGGCGTGTTCAAACAGTCGGTTGGCCAGGACTTCAACCCGGACTTTGCCTTCAAGCTGAAACAGCCAGGCTTCAGGCAGAACCAGCCGTCCAAATTTGGCACCGAGCAAGCCACCCGCCACGGCTGCGTTCAAATCGGTCTGTCCACCGAGGTTGATCACCATTTCCAGACCTTCGAGAAATGACGGGGCATTTTTAAGCGCCCAGACGGCGACGGTAACCACGCTGGTGGCCAGTCCTGACGTATCGAGGTCGGCTTCCGCCCCTTCCGCCCCTTTTTTCACTGCCGCACGAACCCCAGCGTTTTTGTCGGCGAGGAAGGTGTCGAGTGAATTGAGTGCCTGTTTGTCATTTTGGGCCAGCCGGGTGATCAGATAATTGATGGCCACGGCGGAATGCGTTGCCCGGTCATCCCAGTGGGTCAACCGGGAGACCTCAATCGTGTCAGCGACCAGTTTTTCAATGTTGCGCGCCCGGTAGAGTCCGACAGGAATTGTTCGAGGCAGGTTACCACCATCCGGTGGGTTAAAATCCGAATCAAGCGATGCTCCTTCAGAGGCTTCTTCCCATCGCTCGCCTTCATTGAGCCGGGACAGCACATGGGCTGTAAGTGGTGTCAATGTTTGGGGATGGGTTCGATAAAACCCCTTCAGGCAACGCACCATGTCGGATGTTTTGATGGATCGCTGGGTGCAAATGCTTTCCAGGGTGAGCATCATCAAATTGCACTCATCAATGTCAGTTCCACCAGCCATCTTCCAGGGAAGTTGTGGGCTACTCACCGGGTCATGGCCGTGGGTACTGGCTTCAGCCGCACGCACGGGGAGTGAACGTTGGGTTTGAATTTCCTCTTTGGTGAGACCTTTGGCTGGTGCTCCGAGGGCATCGCCGAGAGCTACCCCCAAAAGACACCCTTGAAACCGTTCTTTCATGCATCCTCCAAAAACTGTGTGGTATTCAGGTCAAATCAGTCGTCAGTCGTCAGTCGTCAGTCGTCAGTCGTC
>DAOQNB010000701.1:0-4009 GCA_035335845.1 Acidobacteriota bacterium
GGCTGTAGAGTTCGCTTCCGGAAACTTCGATTTCAACCTCATCCGTCCCGCTGACATAAAACTTCAAATCACAGCGTTTCCGGTTGAGGTTGGTTCGCCCATCGCGGTCTCGATCCCGGTCAGTGCTGGAAAATCGGTCATTGGGTCCGGAAACTGGTTCATCGTCCCAATCATCATCCGAACGGCGGCGATTATCTCTTGAATCCCTTGAAGATCCGGTTGGGCGCTCGTTGCGATCAGACTGCCATCGTGAAGCTGATGACCGGCGATCTATTCCAAGGTACGGGTTGTAAATGTATTCCAGCGAAAATGATGATTGATCTGGGAAGCTCAGGTCAGTTTTGGCACCATAGGCGGGATCAAGTCCCCACTGGCCAACGGCAAGCAGGTTTTTCTTCTTGGTGGCTTTGTCTTCCCAGCCCCAGAATGGTTTGGCTTTGTCCGCAGCTTCTTTGCGTCCATAAAACGACCCGGCAATTTGATCCATCTGTGGCCGTGGACGATTTCCAAACGGCTGATAAGCATAGTATTTATCAAAGGTTCGATCTTCGCGCCCGGCATTGGAATTCGCCCGTTCCCACCACTCTTCATAGATTGGGAGCAAGGCATACCCGACTTCACGGTCATTGGCATGACGAGGGCGCTCAGCCCGTCCGCGATAGATAAAAGTTACACCAGTTCCGGCTGAGAACGTGTCATTCGAAAGCGAATACCGCGAATTTTTGCCCTGGCTGCCATACACACCATGTCCGCCGGATTCGATAAAAATCACCGGGTGTGACCCCTGATACAACTCAACTTCGCCGTCAATATCGTGAAATCCATTGCGGACCTGGCTATCGGCGCGGAATGAATAAATATTGTTGTGGGCCAGTGTTTCCATGGCTTGAAGGCGACCAAACTGGCTTCGATCTTTGGCAACCGTCAGGATTAACCCTTCGTTGTCGTTTTCATGGCAGGTACCGGCAATGCACGTGTCTGAATAATCACGCGGATGAAACAGGTTATAGATCACAAACCAGTGGCTTTCGGTTTCCATCACCGTGTAGTAGACGTATGCCTGTGACGTGCCCTGGTCCAGCGAATCCCAGTTGTTATCACCACGCCAGTCACCATCATAGTCAAAGCGGGTGATGTAGTCAGCTTTGGGTTGAAACCAGGTTTCCTGGGCGACAAACGGGGCATAATGCTCGGCCAGTTCAAAATATGAGTCTCGCGAAGCTCGCTCATCACGAAACTCCTGGCGTTCGGCTGGTTTCCGAGCCTGGGCGCTCGTACTGACATCCATCACCACGGTCGCGGTTTTCCCGTCCAGTGAGGCTTCGATGGTGTAGCGTCCGGGTCGGTCCGGTGCGCTATAGAGAAAGCAATCCTGGATGGTGGCCTGGTTGAGTACTTGAAAAAACCGGTTCTCACTGCTGACAAACGGCCCATCATCGGTGCCCTGGTATTTAAATTCTTTCGAAATCCATCCGCCATCCCGGCTGACAACGCGCACTTTGGCTCCAGTCTTTTTCAACCGCCCGGTCAGGATTTCCTTGTCCTTTTTTTCAACTTCACCAAAGACCCGTACCTGAATCACAGCGGTTTCCAGTGGGCGAATGCGAGTTCCAGGCTCGACTTTGATTTCCAGCCGGGTCACTTTTTCTCCGGCAAGGGCTGGTTGAGAGAGCAATGGGATCAGCGACAAAGCAAGAAACAGAATCAATTTCTTCATAGACAAAAACTTCACTTCTTTAAGGGAGTGGTAAGCGGATAAACCGTGGCCGGTAAATATCCGCATTGGCAAAGTGTTCGGCAAAGGAAAAGGTATTGACGTTGTAGCTGATAAGCAACTCACCGGGGGCTGACAGATGTGGGTGAGCCTTGGCATTATAGGTTGTGATGTTGGGGGTGAGTGTCGTTTCCGGGCAGGTCCAGATTGGAATTGGTGGCCCCCACGGCCCGGTCGGGCTGCTGCCATAACTGACCGCCACTGTATTGCTCAGGGTATCGAGTTGAAAAACCAGCAGATAGCGGCCATCCGCCAGTGGCGTGACGCTAAATTCTGACGAAAGTCGGGAGGCAACCGGTGCCGCCGAACGGAAGGTCGTGACCCAGGTTCGGCCATTCCAGAAACGATATTGTGAAAATTGGGCGATTTTGTCTGGTTTGACGCGTCCAACCACCAGCTTTTTATTACCGGGGTCGTTTCTGAGCCCATACACATAGAGGTATCCATCTGGACGTGGGGCACCCGCCGTCGTGGTGTTGGGCATCACCGCCATTCCAAAAGCCAGTTCGCCCTGGGCACCGCTTGCGGCTTGAAACAACCGGGTATCTACCTGGGTGTAGGTGCGAAATGGATCCGCCAGATTGGCCACCGAATCACTGAGCAGGGAAATGCCATCCGTTGCAAAATTAAACACGCCACTGCCACCGGGTTTCATGCGCAGGCTGAACAGATACAGCCTGCCATTGACGACCAGTCCATCATTGGGCCAGAACCAGTGTGCGGCTGACGTTGTTGGGACCACTCTCGGCAGCGGGGCGCCCGTGGTTGAAGTCTTCCACAAAAATTGGATTTGATTTGGATTGGGCAGCCCGCCCGTGAGCAGGGCACTGGTGTTGCGAATGATGGTGCTGCCTTCGACTCGCTGGTTTTGCGTGTTGACCGAACCAATAAACGTGTCGCTAAAAACCCAAAATGTCGTGGTATTGCCAGCCGTGCCGGGACGCTCGTCACCCGAAATTGGAATCGAATAAATCCCATCGGCACCAGTCCAGCCAGTTTGCCGATCAAACAGCGCGTCCCATTCCGGAGCCGCCACGGCACTATAGGGCGCCACATTTGCTCTGGTTGGCGATTCGGTTTGAAATTCTGACTGAGCACAACAGGTGCTGAATGGATCCACCCAGCCAGTGAGAGTAATACAGATCATCAGCGCCAGAAGACGGAAAGCCAACTGCTTTGTGAGCATTTTCTCACCCCGCATTCAAAAAAGTTTGGGTTGAATTGACGTTGGGTTAGCTTTTGGCACTGTGGGCCAAATCATCGAAGTAGCGGCGGGTATGTTCCATTCCGGTTTTCAGGTTTTCGGAACAGGAATGTTGATTGCCAACCGTGCCCGATGTCGAAGTGAATTCTGGTCCGAGCACCGTCGCCGCCGCTTCATAATGCAGTTTCCGCCAGCCGAAGAGCTGCTCGTCAAACCGGGCAATTTGAACTTTGAGCGGTTCCAAATCTTCGGGCTGAACATCAGGGAAGCTGGCGACGTGGTCATAGGCAGTTCGAAGCGTTCCTTTGCCCAGCCGTTCCTGGGCAATGCGCGTCAAAATACCATCCGGTCCTCGATATTTGGCCAGGAAATCCTGCATGCCGCTTCCAGAGACCAGTTCGTGATACATTTCGTCGCCGTGGCGTCCGGTCAGCAGTTCGATGATAGTCAACTGGGCGCTTTGCAGGCCCGAAGCCCCGCGCAAGGCATCACGAAACGAAAGAAAACTCTCCCGCGAGAGCGTCTTCATCACTTCAAAACCCTGAGTGGCACAGATAAATTCTTGATTGACCCGGTTCATCAGGGCCGTTGCTGAGACAACTTCCGGGGGGGAAGCCTGCAACCGGCGGATCACTTCGTCCAAATTGCGAATGATTTGGAAAAACCAGAGTTCAAAATGCTGGTGGATGGCAATAAACATCACCTCATCATACTTGTCAGTCTGGATATTTGATTGAAGGCGATGAAGTTCATCAAGTTTGATGTAATCCCAATAATTGATTCGGTCAGTCATGTATCTGTTCTCGCTTGGGGAATGTGATGGCCTTTGGGGCTGACGGCAGCGGGCTGAAGACGTCGGGCGGAAGATATTGGGCTTGGGGCTGAGGGCTGAAGAAGTCGGGCTTGGGGCAATCGAAGGGATGAGGGATGAGGGATGAAATAAAACCAGCTCTTCAGCCCGATTTCTTCAGCCCGATGTCTTCAGCCCTGAGCCCGCTGTCTTCAGCCCTGAGCCCGCTGTCTTCAGCCCT
>DAOQNB010000702.1:0-3997 GCA_035335845.1 Acidobacteriota bacterium
GGACAAAAAGGAGACGGGTGCGGTTCATAACCAAAATGCCCTTCGACTTTTTGTCTTTTTCGTCTTTTCGTCCGTGTGTTGCGTTCAGTTCCTGGCTATCGGATTTTGCTCGGGGCCCGGAACTGGCCAACCCCACTGCCAATATTGTTTGGTACGCCAATCAGATTCCATTGCCCGGTGGGGAGAAACCGCCCCTGAATCCGATGGTTGAAGGTATCGCCCACAATCAACACCGGGATTCCGGCCAATGATCCCTGGGCAAAAATCGTCACAGTCACCCCTTCCGGACGATTGACCTGCCCCAGAGCCGCCCCGCTCAAAGCCAGGGTACTGGCATTGGCGGGATTGGCATTGCCCCACCGCAAAATGCGCGAATTTCCGGTATCGGCAATATAGAGCGTCCCACTGGCATCAAGGGTAATTCCCTGTGGATTTCGAACCCGGTTCAGGCCGATCCCGCTCGTGGCCAGAATGCTTCCACTGGCAGGGCTCACCGTCGTGTGGGCATCCAATATTCTCACAATGCGGCTGTTGCTTTCATCGGTAACAAACAATCGGAAGGTGCTGTCAATCGCCAACCCCTGCGGACTGTTGACCTGACCACTCCCGGTTCCTGATGAAGCAATCACCACTCCAGTACCAGGAAGGCCGTCGTCAAAGCGCATCACCCGGCTATTTCCCGTGTCTGAAACATACAGATTTCCTTCTAAATCAAGTGCCAGCCCCTGGGGAGACTTCACCTGATTGAGGCCGATACCACTGGTGGCAAAATCTGCCCAGGTAACACCGGCATCGGTTGACCACTGGATTCGGTTGTTTCCGGTATCTGCCACATAAATCCGCCCGCGCGCATCAAAAGCCACCGCTTCCGGCAACCGAAATTGACCGGTTCCACTTCCCACGACACCGACGCCCACCACACTCCAGGCGGCACCATCAAAGCGCTGGATGCGGTGATTTGAGGTATCTGCCACATACAGCAAGCCGTTGGTACAGTTCCCTGTCACACCATAGGAGTCGCCCGCAAAGGGTACATTCACAATGACTGGGGTAATACCGGCGGCGTTGACCAGAGTCAATCCAAGGGCTGCCGTTTCAGCCGTTCCCGAGGTGGCCGTCACCGTCCAGGTGGCACCGGATCTTACGACACTGAGAAGACGGGCACCGGTGCCGCCAGTCAGTTCGAAATTCGAAGTCGTAACCCCGTTCACGCCAACGGCAAATGTCACTGTCCACTGGACTGGCGTCGCAAGACACACGGGACTGGCTAACATCCTGGTGATTGAGAGCACAGGTACCGGCAGGTTTGTCAGATTGAAATCCACTGACGGGCTTCCATTGGCAGTTGCCGTGACCTGATATGGTCCACCAGCCAGGTCGTTGGCAGTTGCGGTGCCACTGGTTGCTGTTCCACCGATGATGGTGGCTGGATTACTGGCGACTGTGCAACTGGCACCGCTTCCTGGCACCAGAAAGACAACCTGGCCACCATCAACGGGTTCGGCAAACAGACTGGTGACCGTTACGCGCAACGGTTCGGCAAATGGAGCCGTACAGTGGGTACTCTGAGCATTTCCTTCAGCAAGCATCATGGTAAAGCCCCGTGATTCAAAGGCGCCGATGTCCACCGCACCTTGCTGCAACCGGGCGACACCTCGTTGATCGGTTGGTTGATCACCTTCCACGAGCGTTTCAATTGCCACTGAGGCACCGCTCACACCGGTTCCAGTGATCTGAGGGACATTGGTTCCAGCCAGTGTTCCTTGAAAATGAATCAGATAGGTCATCCCGGTTTGGGTCACGGTGACCGAACCACCGATGCCACCAATAGTTGGCAGGCTGTTGAGTGCAAGCTGGACTGCCGCCTGGGTTGCATTGAAGGCCAGGACCGGTGTGGTTGCGCCGTTAAATGTCACCGTAAAGGTGCCACTGGTTCCGGCAATAGTTACCGATTGCTGTTCACTGACGGCAGCACCCGCATTGATTGCCGGGCTTCCTGGCAATAACGCCAGCGTCTGGGTCACGCCACCGTTGTGTTCGAGTGGCCCAAGCAAAGCACCAGTGTTCAGCAGGTCGCCAGGCCCACCACCACCTGTAGCATCACTTGAGAGGTTATGGCCCTGGCTGACAACGTCCCCACCAACATTATTTGGTGTGTTCTGACTCAAAATCGTGTTCCGGCAGGTCACGTTTGGGTTAAATGAGTAGATGGCCCCACCACCAAATCGCGAGGTGTTACCAGCCAGCGTACAACTGATCAGCGAGACCACGACATCGCCGCCCACTCCAAGCCCACCGCCGTTGATTGAACACGAATTACCAACAATTGTGCAGTTGACCAGTTCCACCACCGTGCCGCCTCCGGCATCAATGGCACCGCCGTTGTCGGTAAGTGCCTGATTGCTATTGATCGTACAACCTGAAAAATACAGTGCCCCAGAGTACAAACTCACACCGCCGCCGGCAACCGAGGCGCGATTGCTGGCAATCGTGCAATTGACAAAAGTAGCAATGCCATCATCTCCTTCACAAAAGCCCCCACCCCGATGGCTGGCTCGATTTCCGCTGAGGGTACATTCGGTCAGAGTCAGAACCCCGAAATTAAAAATTCCCCCACCATCATATGCATTTCCATTTGAAATGGTCAGGTTATTGAAATTGACTGTTCCCGTGAGAATATTGAAAAGACGAAAATCCGGCGTTCCACCAGCAGTACTGCGGGTAATGGTCACTCCCGAACCACCATCAATGGTTAGATCTTTGTCAATAACAATCTCGTCCGTCGTCAAGGTCACGGCTGTCACCCCGGAAAACTGGATCGTATCGCCAGATACCGCTGCCGCAATCTGATCACGGAGCGTGCCAACTCCGCTGTCGTCGCCACTTGTCACCACGAGTGTGGCACCCGTTGTAAATTGTTTTTTTGCCTCAATCCAGGGAGATAAATCACTCACAACCCGCGCTGAAGTTGATTTCAAGCCAGTCGTCAGGCCAACCAGAACCATCCCAACCAGACACAATCTGACAAAATAGCGTGACATAGCGTGTAACTCCATTGAAGAAAATTTCGAGCTAGGTTCCTCCCTGCATCAGAGTGGACATCAACTCGCTATCGTGGAGTAAAGCTATCGCGACCGTAGATTTCTTCAATTCATTTGCGACCAGTGACACAAACCTGCGACGAACAACACTGGGAAACGGTTGGACTCGGAGATGACAACACCAGACGAAAGATATTGGACCTGGGGCGATTCTCTGTCTGGTGGATGGGGATCTGGTTACTTCCAACCCCGCTCGCTCACGCAGGTGGGATCCACCAGTTTGTGGATTCTCAGCACTGACCTGGCATCACGCCCACAACAGGAACCTGGGTTGAGCAAGATTTAACATTGTTAACAATCATTTTGCATCGGCTTAACCTTTCTCGAAAGAAACGGTTTATGATGGCGGCCACGGTGTCACATCTTTCCTTCGGTTTAAGGAACAAACTATGTTGTACCGGCTGTTACGCAGCGCGCTCCTGTGTTTGGCAGGTGGGCTTGCTTTTTTCATCTTTCTTTCAGGGTCGAGTTCAATTCCTGTTGTTCAAGGACAGGTCTTCCGAGGTGGCTCTTACCAAATCGAACAAAGAATTACTTTAGATCCACTCAGCGCTCAATCAGGAGGTCCCAAAGATTTAGCCATTGATGAAACCACCAATCGGGTGTACATCATATATCAGGACTCATCGCTGATAGCAGTTCTGGACGGGGCAACCGATACCATCACGGCATATATAGACGCGGGCAGACCGGTTGGAAAAATGGTCCTCCACCCAGAACGCCAACAGCTCTATGTCACACACTTCGCAGAAAATGCCGTTTCAGTCATTGACCTCACTCAGCAAAAAGTCATTCAGGTCATTGACAATCTTCAGTCACCTGAAGGAATTGCGGTTAATACCCAAACTCAAGAACTCTTTGTTCAGAGCCAGTTTCAGATCCAGGTCATTGATGGC
>DAOQNB010000703.1:0-3994 GCA_035335845.1 Acidobacteriota bacterium
CCGTGGGCTTCGCACCACGGCTATTACACGACGACCCTGCGGGCCTAAAACCCTTATCCTGGCGCTTATGACCTCTGACCCCGAGCCCCTGATCCCAAAATGATATAATCAGATTTACTCCAAATCGTGAGAGGGTACATGACCTTCATAGCTCGGATCATCCGTTTTGTGATAAGTGTGGTATTGATCGGCCTGACTGGAAACTTACTCACTATCGCAAGGCAAATGCCGCCTGAAACGGCAAAAGTCCCTGTCCCCGCCGAACTCGCCACCGCCCGTAGCCGTGTGCTGGATCGAATTCGCCGACGAGAAGCGCCGTCCTTTGCCATTGGTGTTGTAAAAAACGGAAAAGTTATCTGGGAAGAAGGGCTTGGCTGGGCTGACCGGGAGCGAAAGATTGCGGCGACGGTGGAAAGTCGCTACGCGGTGGCTTCGGTCTCAAAATCAATCACTGCGACCGGGACGCTGGCACTGGTCGGGAAAGGCCAGTTCAAACTCGATCAATCAGTCAATTCGATTCTAGGGGCTGGTTGGGCGCCGATGATTGGGTACCCATCGCAGGACGTGTTGATTTCCCATTTACTGGCCCATACTTCGGGGATTCCACACCTCTGGCATTATCAATACCCTGACGTTCCAGCCAGTCTTGTTGGGCGTGATGCGCTCATTCAGAAGTATGCTTTTCAGGCTGCACCACCGGGGCAACACTACGTTTACACCAATTTAGGCTATGGCGTGCTGGCAAAAGTCATTGAAAAAGCAGGGAATGCACCATATCAGCGGGTGATGGAACAGTCAGTCTTTCAACCCCTTGGAATGCAGCGAACAACAACTGATGCCTGGCTCGGAGACAAAAACACCGTGCGTGGCTATGGCGGAGACGGGAAAGTGTTGCCATACCGGTTTCGACTGGGACCGGATGGCGGTGCTGGATTTTTCTCGACGGCGCACGACCTGACCCGGTACGTATTGTTTCATCTCGGCGCGATGACTCCACCAGCGCATTTGCGTGGGGCTTCGATTTCCACGGAGCTGGCCAATTTGCCGGTGGAAAAAGCCTACTATCGTGGCTGGGGCGTGGTGAAGTTGCCGACTTCCACCATGCTGATTAGCGATGGGCAAATGGCTGGAGGCACGGCGGTTGTGGTCCTGGTACCGGAGCACCATATCGGGGTGGTTGTGCTTTCGAATGCCACCGGGAGTCCTTCGGCTGAAGTTGCGGTTGATATTCTTAATGCACTTATTCCTGAATTCGGTGCTCAGTTTGGCGCTGCAATTGGTGTGTTAGAGCAAAAATTGACCGCTCCTGGTCAGCTTCCAACCGGGTGTTTCAAAGGATCGCTCAAAAGTGTAACCGATGACGTGCCGGTCAGCCTGGATTTTCGCAACCCGGAACTCCCGGTATTTGAGCTTGGAGGCAACAAATTTATATTGCAGGGTATTTCCTGGGAGCGCGGCGCAATGCAGGCAACAGTGACTGGTTCGCTTGCCTTTGCGCGAGGGCGTGACCGAACCCATAATCTGGTTTTAACGATGTGGCTGCACAACGGAGAGCTCCAGGGAATTGCCCAGGAAGATTTCACTGATGACCGGTCACGAAGCGGCGTCCCCTATCGCCTGACGTTAAAACCTGTTCCATAACCAGTCAGTCATGAAACCCAGACGAATCATCCTCATCCGACACGGCGAGTCAGAAGGCAATGCTGACCGTGAAATGTATCAAACCACACCTGACTGTAAGCTCAATCTCACTGACCTCGGACGTGAGCAGGCACGTGAAGCTGAAAATACAATCAAATCAATCATCGGCGACAGTTCGGTGTATGCCTACATTTCGCCCTATTACCGAACCCGCCAGACGTTCGAAGAGTTTGAATCTCTGCGCAATCCAAAAAATTGCCAGATTGTCGTCATGGAAAAGGCTGACGATAAATACCAGCTTCTCACCGAACTGGCCCGAAGAAGATAGGCATTGCCCGGTCAATTCCTGTCTGGGAAACAAGCGATAGATTACAAAATGCAGGTGACCTATGATGAAAAGTATTTCAATCCAGACACTGAATCTTCAAGTAAATCAACGTCACGATCCAGGCCGGTTGTTTTCTGTCAAACTGTGGTGTGTGCTGCTCACACTGGTAATTCTTTTCACGTCAATGGCGTTCCCTGTTCTGGCAGAACCCCAGGCAAATAAATGTGATCTGCCGCAGAGTCGCCCTGAGGCTGAAGGCTTGGACCGGGCAACGCTCGATGCCGTGTTGAAGCAGGTTCGAGCTGCCGGCACCGATGCGTTTGTGATCCTGCGAAACGGGAATGTTGTGGTTGAGGAATACAATGGTCGTCCCGAACGCATACTGGCCCAATCAGTAACCAAATCAATTACCTCACTGGCTGTCGGGACCGCCATTGATCATAAGTTCATCAAGGGGCCAGACCAGCTCGCTAGTGATTTTTTCCCAGAATGGCGCAATACCGAGAAAGGTTCGATTACGCTTCGACATTTGTTGACACACACTTCGGGCATTGCGGCTGGAAAAGGTTCGGTTGAATTATATGGGGCCAAGGATGCACTGGCCTATGCCCGAAATCAGCCGCTTGCCGAACCCGTGGGAAGCGTCCATCGCTACAATAATGTTGGCATTATGTTACTCTCGGGTGTGGTCGAAATTGCCACTGGTCTGTCTTTAGAGAAATGGGCACGGAAAACACTATTTGACCCACTCTGTATCACTGATATTGAATGGCGACATGATCAGCGAGGCCATACCCTGGGCCAGGGAGATTTGCAGATTCGGGCGCTTGATCTGGCGAAAATCGGCCAGTTGGTCCTCAACCGGGGACAATGGAATGGCCAGCAAGTGATTAGCCAGGAATGGATTGCCCAATCAACCCGAATGGATGCTGAGTCAAATACACCGCTTGCACTCGCCTATTATGCGTTTTGCTGGAGGAGTTTCACCAACAGTGACACGATACACCTGGATGATGCCTTCGTTAAGCGGCTCAAGGCGGCGAATGTGGAGGCATCCCTTGTTGCCTGGGTCGCTCAACGTGCAACGGGAGAACGAAAAACCATGGATTTTCGGGCTGAACTGGACACGTTGTACGGAGAGGGAAAAGGAATCGCGACCTGGTTTTCCAAAACGGGAGGTGGTTTGGAACCGCCTCGGACCAAAGGCCCAGCCGAGATTATCTACCATGATGGTGATGGTGGACAGTATGTGATTGTCATTCCGGCAAGACAACTTGTGGTGGTTCGCATGCGGCGGATGGGGCGCAACGGATATGCAGGCGGCGCCGAGAGAGATTTAAATAACATGATTGAGCTTGCGGCGATGTTGTCGCGTACCAGTCAGGTCAAACCTGCTTCTCCGTCTGAAAAGCAATAGCCTTTTAACGAACTTCTGTTTTGAAGCACGATTACTGGGTGACATTTTATCAGGCACCGACACGTCTCTGTGGAGAAAAGTGGTGGACACCTCCCCCACCCTTCACAGAAACCTTGTGTCATCGCTGTGTGGTAAAGCCATGTTTTTGCGATTTGTAGTGACTCAAATTGACAATGATTCACACCAGCCTCAAGGACTGTTTGTTGTTTCTCACGAACTCCTTGATTCAGGAGATCTCTCGCCGGAGGAATCGGCTCAAATTCGAAGGGTGCTGAGATGGTTTAATCTCAATTTACCTTCACCCAGCAGTATTGGGGCCCGAGTGATTTTTTGGTTTAAGTCTGATGCCGACCAGTGTCTGGAGAAAATGTGGGAACTCAAAGCGGTGCTCGAATATCACGGGTATCTGGTCGAAGTTCAAAAAGTCCGGCAGTTGGGAAATATTGTGTATGAAGATGAGTTCCAGGTTGCGGCATTTCCATCAAGAAAAGATCTGAAATAAGAGAGCGCCATATGGGTTTGATTCGATTGTGGTTGGTGTTGTGTCTGATGATGGTTTTGGTGGGGTGTCAGGCTTCGACCTCTGTGCCGTCATCAGTTGTCAGGCC
>DAOQNB010000704.1:0-3988 GCA_035335845.1 Acidobacteriota bacterium
CCTTTTCGTCCTTTTTGTCCTTTTTGTCCTTTGATTTTGGTCTCATCAGGTACCACAACTGGGGAACAAGTCAGTATTTTGGGCGAAATTTGGGGAATGAAGAATTGAGAATGAAGAATTGAGAATGAAGAAACTGCCTGGTGCTTGGTGCTTAGGAATCAATGCTTTCGAAGTAGAACCAAGAACCAAGAACCAAGCACCAAGAACCAAGAACCAAGAACCAAGAACCAAGAACCAAGAACCAAGAACCAAGAACCAAACATCAGGAACATTCTTCATTCTCAATTCTTCATTCTTCATTCCCTTTCAGCTTCCTGGTTCGTACCGGAGGGCTTCAATTGGATCAATTGAAGCCGCCTGACTGGCCGGATAGATAGCTGAAAGGATGGCAACTGTTCCAAGGAGGCCAAATGCGATCAATCCAGTATCAATCGTTGGAATCAATCCGGCAAAGAACATTGGCATCGGGAGCATATTAAATAAGGCGCATATCCCGTAGGCGATACTGAGTCCGATGCCGCCACTTAAAAAAACCACAATGACGGCTTCAACAAAAAACTGCCACAGAATGGATCTGGCGGTTGCCCCAACTGCTTTGCGGACACCGATTTCGCGGGTGCGTTCGCGAACGGCGACCAGCATGACGTTCATGACGCCGATTCCACCAAGGAACAATGTGGTGATCCCGACGGCACCGAGAAAGTACTTCATCCCATCGCTTAATTTGCGAAAGGCTTTGGCTTCTTCAATCGTGTCCCAAATGCCGGCGGCTTCTTCGTCGCGTGGATCAAAATTGTGAATTCGTCCAAGTGCCCGGCGAACCTGGGCTTTGCAGGGTTCGTGGCTTGCCATTGATTTTGGGACGGCCAGCAGCCGGTCAATATCATGGGGGGTTGACGGGGGGCTTTCCGGGAAATCACGCATAATTGTACTAAACGGTACAAAAACTTTTGAAACATCCTGGCCGTCGTAACTTGAATCCTGTTCCTTGTGGGCTGTGATGCCAATGACCCGATACGTAACTCCACGAATGACAATGTCCTGGTCCATGGCTTGATGGGCACCAAATAATTGTTTTTTGACTTCGCTGCCAATCACCGCGACCCGTCGGTTCATTCGCTCGTCTTCTTCGTTACAATACCGACCTTCGGCCACTTTAATACTGCGAATCTCAGCAAACTTTGGAAGTGAGCCAGTCACCAGAAACGTCCCGCTATTGTATGAACTCCGGACTGATGATCCGCCTCGGCCAAATTCCGGGAGCACACAATCACAATCCGGCGATTGTTGAGCCACGGCAATGTGATCCGTATCTTGCCAGCGAATGCGGCGACCGGCACGGGTGCCGCCTGCCTGCATGCTGGTTGTTCCGGCAAAAATAATCATCAAGTCTTTTCCAAAATTAGCAGAGACTTTCTGCTGACCTACGCGCAGTCCCTCTCCCGCAGCCACCATCAGCGTAATTGAAACAATCCCCCAGGCAATGCCAAACATGGTGAGTGTTGTTCGTAATTTATTGGCCCACAAGGTATGAATCGTATCAACAAACAGGTCCCGAAACGTCATATAAAGGAACTTTCTTTGAAGGAAGACCGAGCACAATTATTGGAGAATGACCGATTGACCATCACTGAGGCCACTGAGTACCTCGGTTTTGACACCATTGGAGATTCCGATTTTAATTGCAATCTTTCGTTTTCCTTCTGGAACAGATTTGTCGGGTGTTTCAGCAAAGGTGTTGCGATCTTTGTCATACACCACGGCTGATTCTGGGATGAGCAGCACGTTTTTGCGTTCCTCAAGGATAATTTCGGCATTGGCACTCATATTGGCCTTGAGTTCAAGCGAGGGATTTTGAATCGAAACCCGGACTTCAAACGTGGTTACGTTGTCTTTTTCGATACCAAGCGGCGAAATCTTGGTGACTTCACCGGTGAATTGTTTGTCTTTAAATGATTCGACCACAATTCGAGCCATTTGTTTCAAATAGATTTTGCCGACATCAGCTTCATCCACTTTGCCCAGGACATACACGCTACTGATATCGCCGAGTGTTGCCACGAGTGTTGCCTGTGACCCGAGCACCAGAATTGAACTGACGGCGTCGCCCACCTCGACATTTTTTGAAAGGACAATGCCGTCCATAGGGCTGACAATGGTTGAATTTCGGAGGTCTTCTTCGCTTCGTTCCATCAGCGCCTGAGCCTGCGCAACTTGAGCCTCGGCCCGGCTGACTTCAGCTTTCGAAACCGAAACGTTTTGGAGGGCTGACATCTGTTTATTGACGGCAAGCTGGTAGGCTCGTTCTGCCTCTTCAACAATGGATTTGGACATCACGCCTTGAGTATAGAGCTGCTGGGCACGCTCCATGCTTTTCTTCAAAAACGGAATGTCAGTTCCTTCAGCATCAACCTGATTCCGTCCAAGCGTGGCTTTCGACGCCAGTAACGCTGCCTGAGCGGCCTGTAAGTTGGCTTTGGCTTCACGGAGCCGGGCCTGCAAATCCTCTTTGTCGAGTTCAACCAGAATATCGCCTTTTTTCACCATCTGGCCATAATCGGTTTTGATTTCTTTGACAATACCGCTGGCTTTGGATTTGACTTCGACTTTGGTCAGGGGCTGGATTTTACCGGTTGCCACAACTGACCGTGCCAGGTCGCCTTTTTTGACCGAATCCAGTTTAGACGGGTCAATATCATTTTTGGGTTTGAGCGAGGCCGAGATTCCAAATCCGGCAGCCACCAGGCCGCCAAAAATCACGAGCAGTAACGCCCACCGAAACAATTTGAACTTCTTTTTCACAGAAACAGACACAGCCGCCACCTCTTTCGAAGACAAATGGAACCAGCCCGTGGATTCCCATGTTTAGGGCCCGGACAGAGTTCGATGAGTGTGAAGATTAAAAAAATTATGAGCGATAAAGATTTGATTTTGTGTTGGTTGAGTCCGCTTATACGTCATTGGAGCAGACAAAAGTTCACGATTGATTTTGGCAGGTTGATCATTTATTGACACAAATGTAACCCGGCCCTTGAGATGGACCAGGGAAACCAGGATTCGAGGTTCGCCTTGTTGGGCTACGAACGAAGACAGGGCATCCTGTTTTTCCATTGTGAGGTTAGCTACTTCACTACTGACACCGCCCAGAATAACGGTGCCTTTCACCTGTATTTGATCAGTCCCTGCCAGACGCAGGCTGGTATTGCCTGTGACATCCTCAATAAAGATTCGTGGTTGACTGATATCAGGGAAGGTTCCAAAACTCAGTGACAGATCTCCCGTGACCTGGGTGATATCTAAAGGCCCATTCACTTTTTCACAGGTGACGTTCCCCTCGATCTCTTTCAATTTGGTTTCATTCGCAAGGTTGTTGAGCTTCACCGGCCCAATGACCTTTTTGAGTGTGAGATGAAGGTGAAATGGAAGCCGGATAATAACCTGCTGCGTGAGTTCTGGTGGAAGCGGTTCGGATGGAGATTGCTGGATTATCAGTGACTCATCTGTACCAGAGATGTGGATTGGGTTGAATCGAAAGAGTTCTTGCTGTGGCGCCTGGCGGGTGACATGAATCTCAACCCAGTTTCGAGCGTGATTTTCAACCGTGAGTGGGCTGATGATGCCCTGGATTTCGACCGACCCGCCAAAAACTAATTCGTGGGTATGGCGGAGTTCTTCAAGTTCTGGTTTTCTGGGAAGTGGTGCCGGTCTGGGTGGTTTTTGAGGTGTTTGGGAACAGACCAGCACCGGGTGACCCGCACCACAAAGAACCGCAACGACAACTGGAATCAACTTCACCATACGAAGGCACTTTGGAAAAGCGAATGCGAACATAGATTCAACCAAATCAATTTGAGTTTGAGCCACGAACGGACCGGTGATGAAACCGTGAATAAAAAGGTGCGTGTCTCGTAACTCTACACGAATCCAGACGAAGGGGTAAGTGAAGTGACGAAGGGAAAAGTTGCAAAAATTGTTTTTGCCTCCCTAC
>DAOQNB010000705.1:0-3986 GCA_035335845.1 Acidobacteriota bacterium
CAATACCGCCACCGCCACCACCCCGAACCAGCCACCTGGCACCCGAAAGGGGCGCGGCATGTCGGGTTTGGTTTTGCGAAGGACAATCAGGCTGATAAATTCGAGTGACAGGCCAGCGGCATAAAGCAAGATATCAATGACCACCAGTTTTCCAAATGAAAGCGCACAAAACACCGCCGTCATCCCGGCTGAAAGCAGAAGGGCAACCAGCGGCACATCTGAGCGAAACGATGTTTTGGCCAGCACCGCCGGAAGCCAGCCATCACAGGCCATCCGATATGGGAGCCGTGAGGTGTAGAGCAACTGGCTATTAAACAATGCCCAGCTTGAAACCAGTGCTGCCCCGGCAATCACAATCCCCAGCCAGTTTCCGCTCAGCATCTGGCCAATCACCGGCCAGCCGGCAGCTTCAGTCCACAATGTGGCATCGGTCGTCACCGCCAAACCAGCGAGAAGCGGCAAAACATACGCCACGACAATGAGTGGCAAGGCGATGGTAAGGGCGCGTGGATAGGCACGCTGTGGATGATCAACCTCTCCGGCATAGGTTGAAACATTATCCCAGCCACAGTAATTCCACAGTACAACTGAAAATCCAATGCCAATGGTCTTTAAATCCACTGGTTGCGACCACCCGCTTTTGATTGCCGCCCAGGCGGTTCCCGTCGCGCCAGATCGAGAAAGACTGAGAACGGTCAACAATCCAAAGGGAATCAGTACCAGCAAGATACTCATGAGTGCATTGTTGCCGACCGCACGCGCGCCAAGCAGGTTGACACCCAGCGCACATAAGACAACCACCAGCGCAATTCCCCAGCGAAGCCAAAAAACTGACCAGGTACAATCCCCATGTTCATCCAGGGCCAGAACTGGCAGAAAAAATGCCAGATAATTCACAAACAAAACGGGATAAATCGCCATGTCCACGGCGGTATAACAAATGGTCCACCAGCCTTCCTGGACGCCCCAAAAGTCGCCTAAAGCGGTTCGGACCCAGTGGTAATACCCACCTTCCACCGGCATCGCGCTTGCCAGTTCGGCGACCATGAGCGCCGTCGGCAGCCCCCACAACAACGGTGTGATCAGGACTAACACCATTGCCCATCCCGGATTCATTTCCTGCACCAGTGATTCAAGGCCGTATGCACCGCCTGAAACCGTGAAAAAAATCAAGCCCACCAACTGAAGCGTGGTGAGCTTTCGCGGGTGTTGTGATTCAGTTGTCATTTTTTCGCGTTCTTGACTACCTCCTGCCAGATTGGAATGAATTTTAAGGCGGGCAAGAATACAGGAACCGATGAGTCAGTACCACCCGCGTCAGTGGGTGGGCCGGTTTGCTTTCAATCCCACCCACTGACGCGGGTGGTACTGACAAACCCTTAGAAACCGGATTACTTGAGGCTGCGGCGAAACAGGTAGGAAATTTTCACAAAAAATGAACGCCGATTGCGCTGGAATCCCGGCTCAAACTGGCCGTCAAACGGATTGAAGCCATTACGATTGAGGTTGTCGTTGTATCCAACATAGAGCGCCGTGCCAGGGTTGGGCGTCCAGCCAAACAGAATTTGCTCGTTGAGATTGGCGGCCAGGGTGTTGTAATCAAGCCGAATTCTGGCAAAGACAAAACGAGATAGCTGGTATTTCACCCGGAGCGAAAAAATGTGAGACCGAAAGGCCGCCTGCCGGGTGTCATCGCGGATCAACCGGTTGTAATTGTAATTGAGAATCACGTTGAAAGCTGAGGTCGGCTGCAACTCGGTTCGGCCTTCAAGGTTCACTCCCTTGCCAGCACCAGGATCAAGCGGCGCATTGGGGTCAAGCAGGGCACCTGGGCTGACTCGTGGAAACCGAGGGCCGCCGCCAAAATCAAAATCCAGGATTCCAGCATCATAGGTGATTGACGTGCTGAAGTTGTACTTTCGGCTCGGAATTGTACCGGCATAGACATACCCTGAATTTCGATGAGCGGCGCGTTCCGGGTCTGTTCCCGAAAAAGTACCCGGATGCGTGGCGGATCGCTTGGGGCCAAATTCTTCTTCAAAAATTCGCTCGTACCCGCGCTCGTATCCAAATCCAAAATAGGTCTGGCGTTGAAAATTCATCGTTGTTTCCAGGTAGGCCCCAAAGTATTGAGACCGGCCCAGGAAATCAAACCCTAAGTTTGTTCCACCTCCCACCCGAACATTGACCAGCGTTTTCTTGGGGCGTTGTTCGCTGTTGTAATTAAAGTTGAGCGATTGTTGATTGGAATTGGTTCGCCGGGTAAATCCGACATTGGTTCGATACTCCTTTGACCGGCCCTGGGCCCGGTAGTCAACGGTGAGGTATCGCCCTTTTTTCGAGAGTCCAATCGAATAGCCAATTCCGTTTCCCGTCCGGTAAATGGTGCTTCCCTGGTCAGCATCAAAAAAATACTGGCGGGAGGTCGTTCCTAAAACCTGAAAATTGAAAACAAACTGCTGTCCAATGCGGAACTTCCCATCAAACCCAGCCAGATGATTATGCCGCTCAATAAAGTTTGAGGTTGTGGCGAGAAATCCCAGATTGCTTTCTTTGCCGATATCGCGCTTGACTCGTACCACGCCGATGTATGAGTTTTTCCCCAGAAATCTCTCGATTCCTGGCCGAATCTCAGGGTCGTTGCGTTCCTCCTCGCTAAAATTCCCCGGAGCATTATCGCTGGCCAGAAGCGCCCCAAAGAGGGTTCGGCCCTGTTTGCCAGACAACTTGATGGCAATATCCGGGTCAACGATGGCACGGGTGTTTACCGCCTGTAAGGGCGTGTCAAAAACATCAATATTTTCAAGAAAGAAGGGCCGGCGTTCGGGGAAAAAAATCGGAAACCGCTGGTTGGCGAGCAAGACCGGTTGATCGGCTTCGACATCGGCAAAATCGGGGTTGATGGCCACATCCAGCGTGACATTTGGAGTCACACCATACTTCATCGTCAATCCGAGTTCACCGGTGACCGGTTTATTGACAAAGGGGTCACTGGCAGTCCGTTTCCCAGATTCGGAAACCGTCACCGTTGGAATAATATCCAGAATATGCTCGGTTTCGATTCGCTCAAATCCGGTGATATGCGCTGCCTGATTCAAGGTTCCAGTGATATCACGTGAAATCGGCATCCAGGAATCCATTTCATCGTTAAATCGGTCAATATTCCGATACAGATGAAAGCCCCAATTTTTATTTTTACCGGATTGAAAGCGCAGTGATTTGAAGGGAATGGCGACTTCAACCACCCACCCATCCGAGACAACCTGTCCCTTTGATTCCATTACAATATCAATGCTGTAGTCCGTATCACCGCCATTGGTCAAAATTCCGTCTTGCTGAATTCCAAATGGATTAAATCCAAGCACATAGGCCCGGCGTTGATCATTGAAGGTATCTAAAAATACCCGAATATTGTCTTCGTTAAAAACCGTGTCGCGTTGTGCCACCGTCGCCCGAACTTTGTCTGGTTCATCGTAACAGTAGAACCCAAAGTATAAGTGTTTGGCGTCATACCCAACCCGAACAACGGTATCGCGCGAAGGCTCGATATTATCTCCGGGGTTGATCTGGAAAAATCCTTTGAGCACTGCGGCAGTGTTCCAAACTGGGTCGTCAAGGTTTCCATCAATCGTCGGTATTGACTCAAAGAATGGAATTCTCACGGGCTCGACTTTTTCAGGGGGAATGACAATGGTTCGGGTTGAGGTTTTGATCACTTTCCCGGTGGGAGTGGTTCCGCTATTGAGAATCGTAGGAATTTGAGCCGATATGCCGGTGGTCAAACCGAGTAACAGAATGAAGCAGGCAACCAGGTGTTTCAGAAATGGCATAAGGCTATCTCAAGGAAAATCTGATGAATGGGATGTCGCCCGATTCCAGTGCTCACAGAAATTTTAACGCCATACACAGGAATCATTTGAAAGAAAGGAGTTTGGTCTTGGGTTGGGAGTATGACACAGGATAGGAAGCAGGAAAACCTCCTTTTT
>DAOQNB010000706.1:0-3972 GCA_035335845.1 Acidobacteriota bacterium
GGTGTAGAATTTGCCTGGTGGCGATAGACGGTAAATGTTTCTTTGGCAACGTCAAAACGGTTGAGCCCGCCGCCCAGCGTGCCAATCCACAACACGCCGGCGGGTGATTCACACATGGACGACACCCGGTTTGAACTCAGGCTATAGGGATCCGCTCCATCATGCAGAAATCGTGAAAATCGCCCGGTCACCGGGTCAAAACAGTTCAGCCCGCCACCTAATGTGCCAACCCAGAGTTTTCCCTGATGGTCAACCAGGAGCGATGAAATCTGGTTATCGCTCAGACTGTTTGGGTTTTTCGGGTCGGCAAAGAAGTGGTCAAACTTTCCAGTCCGACGATCCAGCCGGTTTAACCCATCACCGTTGGTGCCGACCCACAGCGCACCAGACGGGTCTTCACATAACGACATGATAAAATTTGAACTCAAACTCGCCGGATTTTGCTGGTCATAGTAATAGACTTTGAATTCATACCCATCATAGCGATTCAAGCCACCCTGGGTCCCAAACCACAAATATCCTTCCCGATCCTGTAACAGACACATGACCGTGCCCTGAGAAAGTCCTTGATCCCGCGAGACATGCTGAAACTCACTCAGTTCGTGCTGCGCAAACACACGACTGCACGACACAAGGCTCAACAGGAGAATGGACCATCCAATCCAGAACTTGCTGATCATGGGCACACAACGGGGTGTATTCCAACTGGCCAAAAAGATGAGGCCGTTGAAACACAAACACGAAAAAACTGAGGTTGAGGTAAACCAATCAAACGGGGATCTGGGTCAGGACCTGGGTTCGCCAAAAAGTGCTGGCATTCTACCAAGAATTCACTGGTTTGATAAACGCAGGCTGGAAAAACCAGGCATTTCTCTTCATTGGAACCCAATCATCCGTACTGCCGGGTAATACTATTTTGCAATGAATACATTGATGAGGGAACAGTCAAGTAATTCCATCAAATAAGCTTAGTGAACTACTGGCGACTGACGACTGACGACTGACTGGTATAAGTAATTGTGAATTGAACTTTCACCCGTGGTACATTTTTTGAACTCAATCAAGCCACTGTTCACATTCAATTCAAAGTGAAAGTTTCTATTCAAATTCGATATGCACAGCAAACTATTGAAAAAATTGCATTCCTTATTCCATTTTCGGTTGTTGTTTCTTGCGATTGGACTCTTGTGGTGTGGATCCCTGACCACGGTCACGGCCACCACCGCGATTTTGCTTCCGGATGACGATTTGATTGTCAGTTCCCGGTTGATTGTTCGAGGGCAGGTCATTGCCCGTGAATCACAATGGGATGCCAGCCACGAGCGAATTTACACCTATGTCACGATCCGGGTAGATGAGTTCCTCAAGGGCAACCTTTCATCCCGCGAACTTGTCATTCGTCAACTGGGTGGCGAAGTCGGGCCGACGGCTCAGGTGGTTTTCTTATCTCCGGAATTCTCGCCATCAGAAGAAGTTCTGCTCTACCTCAACCCGGCACCAGATGGCGCACTCCGCATTGCCCATTTCTTTATGGGAAAATTCTCGGTCGTGACTGACCCAACCACCGGGCAGAAATTCGTCAAGCGGGAGATTGATCAAACTCACCTTGAATCACCGGCCTCCCAGACGCTCCAAACCGGAGCGATCACCGATTCAATGGAGCTTGGTGCTTACCTTGAGAAAATCCGAACCACGCTCCATTCACAAGCTGATCGGGTTGCAACGTTTGAAAAACGCTTTGCCGGGATCTCGCTCCGGTCAATACCATCCGACTATCAGCCATCGCCCACAAAAATCTTTATTCAGCCTCAATTTACCCTTTTGGGGCGAGGCTTTCGCTGGTTTGAACCAGATCAAAATACGCCAGTGCCCTATCGAGTCAACCTGCGAAATGCACCAAACAGCGGCGCCCAATCTATTTTCGCCCAATCCCTGGCGGCCTGGAGTGATATTCCTTCGGCGTCCATTACACTGGACAACATTGGCACCACGACTTCGTGTGGTTTTGTCGCTGATGGTGTGACGTCGGTTTCATTTGACGATTGCCGCAATGAAATTGACGACCCGGTTGAGTGTCGTGGAATTTTGGCCATTGGCGGGATTTCGTTTGCGTCGAGTGAAACCCGAACGATCAATGGACAGACGTTTCAACGCACGATTGAGGGTGATGTCGTGTTCAACAATAACTTTGAGTGTTTTCTGGGCGTTGCTGCCAATTTGGGTGAAGTGATGACCCACGAAATTGGCCACAGTATCGGGTTAGGCCACTCTTCACAAAAGTCTCCCGAACCCGATTTTGTTTTGTCAGACGCCACAATGTACTTTCGGGCGCACGGAGATGGACGCGGATCGTCAGTTCGGTCAGATGACATTGCTGGAACCACATTTATTTACCCGCTTCAAACAACCGCTCCGGTGATTGATAGTTTTGCTCCAACCACTGGACAGCCAGGCACCACTGTCATCATTACCGGGTTTAACCTGACTGGCACCACCTCTGTCAGATTTGGGACGGTCGAAGCAACATTTTCAGATGTTACCGCCACGTCAATCAAAACGACGGTTCCGGCGGGTGCCGTGACTGGCCCACTCTCAGTCACCACCCCGGAAGGCACTGCCAGCAGCCAGAATTCATTTTTCATCCCCGTCCTGCCGCCGACCATTTTGGATTTTTCTCCGAAAAGCGGACCCGTGACCGCCACCGTCACCATTTCAGGCTCATCATTTGTCAATGTCCGCGAAGTCCGTTTTGGCAGCCTTCGCACTTCGTTTCAGGTGACTTCAGCCGGTACGATTTCAGCCATTGTCCCCGAAGGAGCCGTCACCGCACCAATCTCGGTGGAAACCCTGCTTGGAACTGCCACCACCACTGAAAATTTTGTGGTCGCCAATCCGAATCTTCCGACGATTCTCAGCTTTGACCCGACCAGCGGCCCGGTCGGAACGGCAGTGGTTGTTCGTGGAACCAATTTTTCCAGCGCCACCTCAGTTCGTTTTGGAACGGTGGCAGCCCAATTTTCAATTCGCTCCAGTCAGGAACTCATCGTCACCGTTCCACCTCAGGCGACGAATGGTTCAATCAGTGTGACAAATGCTGATGGAACAGCCGTCAGCACGGCGTCTTTCACCGTTACCGCCGAGACCCTGCCCACTTTTGCCAGTTTTACGCCGTTGAGTGGTCCCGTCGGAGAACGAGTGGTCATCATCGGCACCCGGCTTTCTGAAATCGCGAAGGTCGAGTTTAATGGGGTCTCGGCTGAATTTACCACGAGCAGTGACACGGCCATTGCGGCCATTGTCCCAGGAAATACGTCAACCGGTCCAATCCGACTGATTTCACGTTCTGGCAGCAGTATCCTTTCCAATCAACCATTTACCGTCGTGGCGGCCCCCAAAATTGGGAGCGTCACACCGGGCTCGGCTCGTATCGGTACACCGCTGGTCATTACTGGCAGCAACTTTGACGGCGCCACTGTCTTTTTTGGCGAGACTCAAGCAGAAGTAGCTTTTAACTCAGGGACTGAAATTCGAACCAGTGTCCCAACTGGAGTTGCAGTCGGAACAACGCAGTTGATTGTTCGAACAGCAGGGGGAACGGCCAGTCTCAGCTTTGCCATCGAAGCCGAACCCATTCCCGTCATCACCGGCGTCACCCCGACCAAAGCCCAGGCTGGCGCCGTTGTGCGCATTTTGGGGTCGAATTTACGCAACGGGGCTGTTCGTATCGGCGGGGTTTCAGCCCCCATCAACTTCAGCAACGATACCGAGATTCAGGCGGTTATTCCAGCCACAACACCACGCGGCAAAACCACGGTCACAGTTGAAACGGCTGGTGGAACGGCCAGTGCTATGATTAAGGTCAAGAAAGCGAAATAGTAAAAGTGAAGTACCGAATAGTCAGTACCACCTGCATGAGCGGGTGGGTGAAAAAAGTAAAGCGGCGTCAAGCCGCCGCACTCCACACAGAGGATT
>DAOQNB010000707.1:0-2173 GCA_035335845.1 Acidobacteriota bacterium
ATTCTTCATTCTTCATTCATTCTTCATTCATTCTTCATTCCCTACGGATGGCTAAACTCCCCAACGCGATGAACGCGAACCATATTTGAAATCGGCAATCCGGTCACTTTGCCGGCCATCACAATCACTTTTTCGCCACGTTGGGCCCAGCCGAGTTCGATCAGCGCTTCATCTCCTTGATGGAACAGGGCTTCGACGGCAGGCGCTTTTTTCAGAAGAACCGGTTCCACTCCCCAAATTAAACTCAGGCGACGAAACGTTTCTTTATAGTGGGTCATGCAAATGATGCGCTGATGCGGACGCGTGGCGGCCAGATGTTGGGCCATTTTGCCGCGTTCAGTATAGACCAGGATCACCTTGGCTTTGATTTCATCGGCGGCAAACAATGCGGCTTCGGCCAGTGCCCGCATGGTTGAGCCGGTTGGCGTGGCACGCAAAAAGTCACGCCCGGTAGGCCGCTGATAGGTCACGACTTCTTCGGTGTATTCGATAATCCGACGCATAGTGCGGACTGATTCCACCGGGTGGTTTCCAGCCGCCGTTTCGGCAGAAAGCATCACGGCATCGGTGCCGTCCAGTACCGCATTGGCCACGTCAGACGCCTCGGCCCGGGTCGGACGCGGATTCTCCACCATTGATTGGAGCATCTGGGTGGCGGTAATCACCACTTTGCGTTCGCGGTTGGCGTGACGGATGATTTCTTTTTGATAGATCGGTACGCGTTCAGTTTCAGCTTCGACGCCAAGATCACCGCGTGCAACCATCACTCCATCAACAACTTCCAGAATTTGGGCCAGATGTTGAATCGCTTCAGGTTTTTCAATTTTGGCAATGAGCGGAACATCTGAACCGTGCTCTTCAATCAGGGCCCGAGCCTGGCGGCAATCCTCGGGGCGGCGAACAAACGAAATCGCGATGTAATCCACATTGTGCTTGAGGCCAAAGGCCAGATCAGCCCGATCTTTTTCAGTCAGCGACGGAAGCGACGTCGGGATACTTGGCAAATTGATGCCTTTGCGCTCGTTGAGCAATCCGCCATTCAAAATCAGACATGTCACGTCTGAACCCTGGATTTCCTGGACCTGCAATTCAATCAACCCGTCATCAATCAAAATGCGGTCACCCAAACGGGCATCCATGGCCAGCAATTCATAGCTGCAGGTTACTCGCTCGGCAGTTCCCAGGATTTCTTCAGGTGTGAGCGTCAACCGGTCACCGGCTTTGATTTCAATGGGGCCACCGTTTTCGAGCTTTCCAGTGCGAATCTTTGGACCGCACAGATCAACCAGTATCGCCATGGGCAGGTGAAGTTCCTCAGCCAGTGCCCGAATCGAGTTAATTGCCTGGGCGTGGCCTTCGTGGGTGCCGTGTGACATGTTGATGCGGGCGACGTTCATACCCGCCAGGATCAGGCTACGCAGCGTCTCAGGTGAGCGCGAAGCCGGACCAATCGTCGCAACGATTTTTGCTCGTGCCATGTGGAATATCCTTTGGATTGGAGTGAAGGAACATGGCCCGTGCCCGGTTCAAGGGGCACGGGTTCTTGCGTAACAAAGGGGCTTGATTTCTGTCTACAACGTGTTAACTCTTGAGAATTTGCTGATAGAGCCAGAGTTTGGCAACCCGCCATTCACGCATCACGGTTGCCACTGAAATATTGAGGACTTCGGCGGTTTCTTCGACCGACAAACCGCCAAAAAACCTCAATTCCACAATCTGGCTCTGGCGCGGATCCATCGCAGCCAGGGTTGTCAACGCTTCGTCCAGCAAAATGAGGTCAACATCCTTCTTTTGCGGGATTTCAAAAGCATCTTCCAAAGCAATTCGAATATCTTCACCGCCACGTTTTTCCGCCTGTTTCGTGCGAGCGTGGTCAACTAAAATGCGGCGCATCATCTGGGCAGCCACGCCGAGAAAGTGTGCGCGATTTTGCCATTGAACCCGATCCTGGCGCACCAGTCGCAAATAAGCTTCATGCACCAGCGCGGTGGCCTGCAGCGTATGGTTGGACCGCTCACGACTGAGAAGCATTTTGGCGAACTTGCGAAGATCAGTATACACCGCCATCATCAACTCATCATGGACGGTTTTATCCCCATTGCTAAATCGGAGCAGCAATTCAGTGACATCTTGCAAGTTTTCTTCAAGGCGATCAGCCATAGATCGTTGAGGG
>DAOQNB010000707.1:2273-3970 GCA_035335845.1 Acidobacteriota bacterium
GGAGGATTTCAATTGACACCGGAACGCTGGCAACAGGTCAAAGAGCTGGTCGCTGAGGCATTATCGGTTGAAGCGCAAGAGCGGTCCCGCTTGCTGGCCAGGGTGTGCTCGACGGATCCGGCGCTCTATCAGGAAGTCCATCAACTGCTCGCCCTTGAAAACGAAGCGAATACTTTTCTGGAATCATCCCCGGTCGTTGAACTGGATTCAAAAGCCAAAACCCTTGATTCTCCATCAGTTACATTTCAGCCAAAGGTTGAATCAGATTCACTCGCCATTGGCACCACACTGCTCGAAAAATACACCATTCTGAAGTTGATTGGGCAGGGTGGAATGGCCAGGGTGTATCAGGCCCGCCATATTGACCTTGGTATTTTCGTGGCTGTCAAAGTCCTCAAGAGTGCCTTTACCCAGGATCCAAGCCTGTTTGAACGCTTCAAACGTGAAGCACAAACCGCCGCCAGCCTTGACCATCCCAATTCGGTGCGGGTTTTTGATTATGGGGTTCAAGGAACCGCCTGCTACCTCGTCATGGAATACCTGGAGGGCGAGTCGCTTCGGCAACGGTTAAAAGCCCGGCGGCGAATGCCCCTTGGTGAAGTACTGGTTTTTTTGGAACAGGTGTGCCCGGCACTGAGCTATGTCCATCGCAAAGGTGTGATTCACCGTGACTTAAAGCCCGACAATATTTTCTTTGCTCACCAGGACGGCAAAGAAATTGTCAAAATCCTCGACTTCGGAATTGCCAAACCAAGCACGATTGCCGAAACCCTGACCAACCCGGATTTGATTTGCGGAACGCCACATTACATGTCGCCAGAACAATGTGTTGGCGACCACATCACGCTGAGTTCAGACCTGTATTCGCTGGGAGTCATTCTTTATGAAATGCTGGCTGGCGTGCGTCCGTTTGAAGCTGACGCAACCCTGACCGTGATGTATGCCCACGTCAACCTGCCGGTGCCCGAACTTTTTCAACGCTGCCCTGAAATTCCTCAATCGGTGTCAAATCTGGTCGCCCGGCTGATGTCCAAAAAGCCACATGATCGTTTTTCATCAGCGGATGAATTTCTGCAGGCCATTCGGTCGGCCATTCAAAATCGGGAACTGGAATCTACCCAGCCGTATCTATCTCCGGCTGAGAAACTGGAAACTCTTCCAGTACTTGAACTTAAAACGATTCCACCAGCAGCAGGCCAAACACAAATCGTTCACCCTGTGGAAATGGCATCAGTGATGACAACCGCCAGGCAGCGGCCTGGAATTCTGTCAGTGCTGGCCTATGGACTGGTGACAGGAGTGCTTGGTCTGAGTGTGGTTTGGGTCGCGTGGTTTGGGTTTCAACCAGTCGCTCTGGTCACTTCACAACTGCCTGGAGTATCACAACCAGCCAGACCGGAGCGACGACAACCACCAGCCGACCTCTTTGTTTTGATTCCAGGTGGGAAGGTGACGATTGGCCGAAATGCTGACGAATGCCGGGGCAATCCCGATTGCCAGATTTCAGAAGACGAAACTCCAGCCCATCAGGTCAAGCTGGCATCGTTTTTCCTGAGCCGCTATGAAGTCACCAACCAGGAATATCTGGAATTTGTCCAGGCGACACAGACCGCCCCTCCGCCAGTGTGGAAAGGCTCACGCTTTCCATCTGGTCAAGCCGATTGGCCAGTGACCGACATCACCTGGGAACAGGCAAC
>DAOQNB010000708.1:0-3967 GCA_035335845.1 Acidobacteriota bacterium
ACTTCAATCTTTTCAATCACGGTGGCATGGAGCGGGAAAATGCGTTCGACTCCGATTCCGAAGCTGATTTTACGGACCGTGACTGTTTCACGAACTCCGCTATGCTTACGGGCAATGACAACTCCTTCGTAAAGCTGAATTCGTTCTTTGTCACCTTCCTTAATGCGAACGTGAACGCGAATTGTGTCACCGGCAATAAACTCCGGATGCTGACGCATCTGCGCTTTCTCAATGCTATCAACCAACTGGTTCATCATGATGGCGGTACCTCCCTAGTAGTGCTGTCTCAAATCCGGCGTCATCTCATCCGGAAAAATTATTTATTCAGTAGTGTGGTTACTTTTGCGGGCTAACAAATCCTGCAGTATTTTTTGGTCTACTTCGTCCAGGCAATCACGCTGACTGAGCAAATCAGGTCGGTAGGCCAGCGTTTTTTCAAGAGCTTTGCGGCGACGCCATTTATCAATTTCACCATGGTGCCCGGTCAGGAGTTCTTTGGGGACATCATAGCCACGATAACTGGCAGGCCGGGTGTAAACCGGATAATCGAGTCGTCCGGCGCTAAATGACTCGTTGACGGCTGAGGTCGAACTCCCCAGCGTTTCAGGTAGAAGCCGGGTAACGGCATCTACTACTACCATTGCAGCCACTTCCCCGCCGGAAAGCACATAGTCGCCAATGGATATTTCTTCAGTGGCAACGTGGCGTGCAACCCGTTCGTCAACGCCTTCATAGCGACCGCAAATCAAAACAATCTGTGATTTCTGACTGAGCCGGGTGGCTTCTGCCTGAGTAAACAGGCGACCTTGCGGGGTGAGCAGAATGATTGACACCCCAGATTGATCACGGTTGGGGTTGGTATCAGACGGCAGAGACCACTCGGGGTGGGTAATCGCCTCAACGGCCCGAAAAATCGGCTCTGGTTTGAGCACCATGCCATCACTTCCCCCAAAGGGGCGATCATCAACCACGTGATGACGATCAAACGTGTAGTCACGGATGTCGTGGATTCCCACCTGGATCCGATCTGCTTCGTGCGCCCGCCGCACAATGCCATGCGTCAGAAACCCTTCAAAGAACTTTGGAAAAATTGTCAGGATATCAAACCGCATGCCGCGCACATCTTTAAAGTTCAAGCAACCCTTCGGGTGGCGTGACCACAATTCGTCGCGCCTCGACATCAACCTGCGAGCAAATGCTTTCGACAAAAGGAATCAGATGCTCGCGTTCTTCATCCGAAGCGTCAGTTCCTGGGGAATGAACCACCAGTGTATCCCCGCCGCCGACCGCCAGAACATCCACCACCTGGCCAACCCGCTGACCATCGGCCAGTTCAACCTGGCAGCCAATCAGTGAATCAACAAAAAACTCGTCGTCTTCAAGCTCAACTCGTTCATCCGAAGGGATTTGCACTTTGCACTTGGCAAGGGCTTCAGCCTGGGTTCGGGTGTCAATTCCTTCAAATTTGAGAATCAACGTTCCGTTTTGAAACCACGATTCTTCGAGTTTGACAGGTTTGACATCACCAGATGGATACTGCAACCAGACGTCTTCAAGCTCGTCAAAATGCTCGGGAAAATCGGTCAGCAGATGAGTTATCACTTCCCCGCGTAACCCCCGTGCCCGTAGCACCACAGCCAGTGTGGCCCGGTCAGTTGGTGGATGGTTCATGGCGGGGTGATTCCTCTTCGGCAATTTCCAGCGCACATCGAATTGATTGCTTGTCGGCTGCGGCGTTGAGAACCGTTCGCAGGGCCCGGGCAGTCTTTCCGTGTTTGCCAATGATTTTACCAATATCAGATGAGGCGATATGCAACTCCAGAACCGAAGTACCAGCCGATACCTGTTCTTCAACCCGCACTTCTTCCGGGAGATCAACCAGTGATTTCGCTAAATGCTCAACCAGCGCTTGCAGGCTAGTTTCCGAGTGTGAATGCGGTCGAGAAGAACGTTTTCGATTCATGGTGCTTGGTGCCTGGTACTTGGGGCTGAAAAAACATTGGGCTAGGGGCTGAGGGTTAAAAAAGGCACGGGTTGAGATTGGCTTTACCCGTTTTCTTCAGCCCCGAGCTTGCGAGTCTTCAGCCCCAAGCCCTGAGCCCTGGTTTTTTCAGCCCGATGTCTTTAGGCGGCTGGCTTCAGGTGTTTGTTGAACAGTTCGCGAACTGTTTCGGTTGGCTGGGCACCGCGTTCTTGCCAGTAGGCAATCCGGTCGGCATTCAACCGAATCGCTTCCTGCGAAGGTTGTGCAATTGGGTTGTAAAATCCAAGAATTTCAATAAACCGTCCGTCTCGCTTTGACAGTTTTTCAGTCACCACGATGCGGTAAAAAGGACGTTTTTTGGCTCCCATTCGGGTCATTCGAATCGCTAACACGAGTTACCTCCAAGTTGACTAACGACGTTTTTTCTTGCCGCCGTGCTGTTTTTGCTTTTTGCGTTTACCACCGCCCATCATGCCACCGCCCATGCCGCCCATCCCACCCATTGGTGGCATTGGCATTTGCGGCATCATTCCGCCCATTCCGCCCATTCCGCCGACCCCACCAAACAATCCGCTGGTGGCGACGTCACGCATCATACGGCGCATCATCATGTACTCTTGCAAGAGTTCATCAACTTTGCGCAGTGAGGTGCCGCTGCCTTTGGCAATCCGGCGGCGACGGGAAAGGCTGCTGGTCAAGAGCACATGATCATCGCGCTCTTTGCGGGTCATTGAATCAATAATGGCTTCGGTGTACTTGAGTTTCTGTCCCACCAGGGAGCTTTGCTCTGGCGTCAAACGGGCCATTCCAAAGCTGCGGAGCAGAGCATCGGGGAGCATTGACATCAATTTGTCAATGGACCCTAACTTCTTTACCTGCCGCAGTTGGGCGCGATAGTCTTCAAGTGTGAACTTGTTTTCCATCATGCGCTGCTGCAGGCGAATGGCTTCGTCCTCATCCACTTCGGATTGGACTTTTTCGATGAGCGAGAGCACGTCGCCCATACCGAGGATGCGCTGGGCAACCCGGTCCGGGTGGAACGCTTCGAGCGCTTCGTACTTTTCGCCGACACCGACAAATTTGATTGGCTGTCCGGTCACCTGTTTGACTGACAACGCGGCGCCGCCACGGGCATCGCCGTCCATTTTGGTGAGCACCACGCCGGTAATCCCAACTTTGTCGTGAAACTCACTGGCACTCTTGACGGCATCCTGACCGATCATCGCATCCGCCACAAACAGCGTTTCACTCGGCTGCAGTTCGGCCTTGATGTTCGACAACTCTTTCATTAACTCATCGTCAATGTGCAACCGACCAGCGGTATCCACCAGCAGGGTGTCAAACCCGCGATGTTTGGCCATTTTGATAGCACCACGACACAATTCGAGTGGGTCGTTGGTGGTGGCATCTTCATAAACGGGGATATTGATGGCGTTGGCAATGATGGAGAGCTGGGCACGAGCGGCAGGGCGATAAACGTCAACGGAAACCAGCAGGGGTTGACGCTTCATTTGCGTCTTGAGAAAGCGGGCGATTTTTCCGGTTGAGGTGGTTTTTCCAGATCCTTGCAACCCAACGATCATCACAACATTGGGTTTGGTGTTTGAATTGAATTCAAGATCAGAGGACTCGCCGCCGAGCATGTCCTTGAGTTCGTCAAATACAATCTTGACGACTTGCTGGTGCGGCGAAAGGGCTTGCAGGACATCCTGTCCAACCGCTTTTTGCTTCACCGCTTCGACAAACTGCTTTACAACCTTGAAGTTGACGTCGGCTTCGAGCAATGCCGTCCGGATCTCCTTCATGGCCAGATCAATATGTTCTTCGGTCAACCGACCCTGGCCGCGAAGGTTCTTAAGCGCGCGCTTCAGTTTGTCGGATAAGGCTTCAAACATGACTACTACCTCAACCTTTACTTATTGAAGATTATGCTGGGTTAGGGATTTTTTGGGCGAAATGCGCAAGATAGAGCTTTCCGGCAGG
>DAOQNB010000709.1:0-3957 GCA_035335845.1 Acidobacteriota bacterium
AATCAGGGTGCTGTAAATTTGGGGGATATTCCCGCCGCCAACCCAGCCAGCGTTGACAAATACCGTAAATTTTTCAAGGTTGAGGCCAAGTTCCAGTCGGGCAATCGCCGGGTCGCGCTCGCTGACATCCTGGAATTTGGGATGGATGGGCATCCCGCAGATTCGAATTTTATCTTCCGGAATTCCAAAGGAAATCAGTTCCTGTTTGGCCCATTCGTGGGCGACGATATAGAGATTGACGTGGTCACCACGCCAGCCACTCCACGAATTGCCACAGGGGTCAGTTACCACCGTCACAAGCGGGATTTTGTCGGCAAGCTTGAGTTCTTCGAGCATCCGGCTCAGGCAGTATTGAACCATCGGATGGACCGACACAATGACATTGGGGCAATGCCGGTCAACGAGGCCGGAAAGATATTTTTTTCCGTGTTTGTAAACAAAAGGCCAGCGGTCTGGGTGGAACCGATTGACAAACCAGTGATAATGCTTGACGTACTTTTGCTGTGAACGCAGCAGTACGTTGTATAACCCGGCCATGCGGCGTGTCAGGGAGTGGCTTTCTTCAAGCGCATGGGCAATATGCACGAGGAATGAAACACCGTCTACGACGTGCCCAAGCCCGGCTTCCAAAGCTCGCGCAGCACTGGTGTGACCTCCACCGGTGTCAGAGGTCAATATGAGGATCTTTCGTTCCACGGATGCTCCTTAGGGGGATGGTTGGAAGGTAAAATTCGAGACCCCACTATACTGATAAATCCAGGAAACTCAAGGCTTTTCCGTTGAAAACCGGCTGGTAAACTGGATTTTTGAGTACCTGGCGGAACCATCGGGTTCCGGGTTCCGGGTTCCGGGTTCCGGGTTCCGGGTTCCGGGTTCCGGGTTTTCGAAGGTTTCGTTCTTTTTGTCCTTTTCGTCCTTTTCGTCCTTTTCGTCCTTTTTGTCCTTTTCGTCCTTTTTGTCCTTTTCGTCCTTTTTGTCTTTTAACCCGGAACCCGGAACCCTGTTTTTCGACCCTGAACCCTAAATCCTACCCAACCCAGGCGATGGTTTCGATTTCCACCAGCACATCTTTGGGTAATCTGGCAACTTCGACGGTCGAACGGGCTGGCGGGTTTTCCGTGAAAAACCGGCCATAGACTTCATTCATAGCCTGAAAATGGTTCATATCTTTGAGAAAAACCGTGGTTTTGACGACATTTTTCAGGCTGGCACCAGCAGCCTCAAGCACAGCCGTGATGTTGGTCAGCACCCGTTCGGTTTGGGCGGAAACGTCGCCTTCAACCACTTGACTGGTAGCCGGATCAATGGCGATCTGACCTGAAGTAAATACAAACTGGCCGATGCGAACCGCCTGGACATAGGGGCCAATCGCTTTTGGCGCGTGTTCGGTATGAATGGTTTGACGTGACATAAACTTGGTTTTCGTCTCCTGATGGTTTTGATTTCCGCCGAGGCGGCTGCCTGCCACTTTAAATTGTGCGGTGGAAGATTGGAACTGGTTTGGGATTCCGGGCTCCGGGTTTTCGAAATGGGTGCAGTTCAAGGTAACAGCGCCATCACTCCATTTTGTTCAGTCGGCAGATTTTTTCATTGACAATCCTGGCTTCACTGTGGTTTTTTAAGACTTCACCGCGCAAGGCCCATGGCCTTGCGCGGTTTTTCTTTTGCCCGGCAGATTTTGCCGGGCAGGTTACTTTTTTGGTACTGTGCCGTCGGCGCCAATAGAAGCGCTGGCGGCCTTTTTCTTTGTGGAAAGGAATTTTTCTATGTCGCACCCCCAGCTTTCAACTCGCAGCATTGATGAACTGGTTCGAACGTTCGAAGACGGCACCCTTGACCCTGACACCTTCAGCCATGCCGACCATTTGCGCGTGGCGTTGTTTTATGTCGCGACGCTGCCGTTTGAGCAGGCTCGTGACCAGTTCCGATCAACACTGTTGAATTTCGTCAAAATTCATAACATTTCTGTCTACAGCGAAACCGTGACCCAGTTTTGGATGAAAAAGGTTTTTACGTTTTGGCACCAAAACCATGAAACCTTGACGAGTTCTGTCCTGGAAGCCGAACTTGTGCGCCAGTTGGCTCATTCGAAGGCGATTCAGCGGCATTTCAGCCCGGAATTGCTGGCCACCGAACGCGCCAAAACCGAATGGGTTGAACCAGACCGCGAGCCGATTGCATAAATTATTCAGTGTTCAAGCTTTAGCTTGCCAAATTCTTCAAATTCAGGCTAAGTTCAGAGTTCCTCAAACGGAACTCTGAACCGTCAAAATCATTCGTTTTCAGCCGCATTGTGGAGGTGAGAAAGACATGTCTCACGCAGGTTGTCGTTTGCTCAAGACTATGTTCCTGATTGTGATTGCACTGGAACTTATGGTCTGTATTGGGCTTGGCGCTTCGTTGACCAGTCAGGCTGCTGTTTACCCATCATCAAGCCAGGCTAAAAAATCAATCCTCATTGCTGGTCGTGAAGAATCATTTTCGTTCGAACAAATGCCCATACAGTCGTACACGGTTGACCTCACGGCAGGTCAATTGGCTGATATTCGTGTGATCCAAAAAGGGATTGATATTCAGATCAAAGTTACCGCGCCGGATGGTTCGCTGGTTGTCAACGCCAATCGAATGAATGCCCTCAATGGCGAAGAGCCAGTTTACATTCTTGCGACTGCGCCGGGGCTGTATTGTCTGGACATCAGTCCTGTTCAGGGAATTGCACCAGGAAGTTCCTGTTTGATTCAATTGCTTGATGTCCGACAGCCAACGGAAACCGATCAGGCTCGCTTGCAGGCACAAACCTATTTTGCTGAAGCTGAAGCCCATTTTGCCACCGGAACGGCTCAGGGATTACAAGACGCCATTTCCAGTTACGGAAAAGCCATTCCTTTGTATCACCAGACAGGTGATAGGTATGGTGAGGCCAACGCTGTGACCAACATCGGAAGTATGTCCATGCTGTTGCGTAATCTGGAACAGGCGGTAAGTTACTTTGAAAGGGCAGTTCCGATGTGGGAAAACCTCAATGATTACAACAGCTTGACAGTAACGCTGACTCAGCTTGGGCAAATTTTGCTGTCAAACGGTCAATATGAAAAAGCACGGTTGAATTTTGAACGCGGGCTTGAACTGAGTCGCCAGCATCAGGATCGTCAGACCGAAGGGTTTTCGCTGTATTCACTTGGGTTGGTGCAGAATGCTTTGGGCGATTTTGAGTCAGCGCTCAGCTATTTTCGAGAGGCGGAAACCATCTTTGACTCACTTAGTCTGCACCAACTTAAAGCTGAAGCTAAATTCAGAATCGGAGAAAACTATTTTTGTTTGGGAGAAGCCCCAGAGGCAATCAAACCTTTGGAAGATGCCATTGAAATGTTCAAAGAGTTGAAAAATCGTCGGTATCACTCGATAGCGCTGGTGGTTTATGCAAATGTCTTTCGTGTGTTAGGCGATTACCAGAAAGCTTTTACCGTCTTGCAGGAAGCGCTGGAAATCAAAAAACAAATTGGAGATCAGAGCGGGCAGGCATTTGTTTTGAACTCTCTTGGACTGCTGTACGCAACCATTGGCGATAAATCAAAGGCACTGAATTGCTATCAACAGGCACTGGCTATCCGTGAAGCTCAGAAGGATTTACCTGGACAGGCTTCAACTCTCCACAACCTGGGTAATCTCTGTTTTATCGAAAACAAATATGCCGAGGCGCTGACATTGTTACAGCAATCGCTGGTCATTTCAAAAGCACTCAATAATACCCGGTTGCAACTCCAAACCCAGGAATTGATTGGAATAGTGTTGCTTGCACTGGAAAAAAACCTGGAGGCTGAGCAAATCTTTCAACAAACATTGAGCCAGGCGATAGAACTCAAACAACAAGATCAGCTTGGAGGCTTGTACCTGAAACTTGGCCAGATTGCTTTGAAACAGAGAGACTGGGGGAATGCCAAAGATTTGTTTGAACAG
>DAOQNB010000710.1:0-3953 GCA_035335845.1 Acidobacteriota bacterium
TTTCATAAAAAGCGGCCTGGCGCTCGTTGAGGCCAAGCCGCAAAGTTTAAAAGCTGCGTCGAACCGCCGCACTCCGAAAAATTACATGTTTTCCACAATGGCAGCGGCAAACTCACTGGTTTTGACCTTGGTGGCGCCTTCCATCTGGCGTTCAAAGTCATAGGTCACGCGTTTTTGAGCAATCGTTTTTTCAAAGCCGCTGATAATGAGGTTAGCGGCTTCAGTCCAGCCCATATGGTCAAACATCATCACACCTGAAAGAATGACTGATCCGGGGTTGATGACGTCTTTGTCGGCATATTTGGGGGCGGTTCCGTGGGTGGCTTCAAACACAGCGCCAAAATCGCCAATGTTGCCACCAGGGGCAATGCCAAGTCCGCCGACCTGAGCGGCAGCGGCGTCTGACAGATAGTCGCCATTCAGATTTGGCGTTGCCAGCACGTCATATTCATCAGGACGAATCAAGATTTGCTGGAACATCGAATCGGCAATCCGGTCTTTAATCAAAATTTTGCCTTCAGGCATCTCCCCATCATATTTGTCCCACAGTTCCTGCTCGCTCACGGTGACGTCGGCAAACTCTTCGCGAGCCAGTTCATAGCCCCAATCGCGGAACGCGCCTTCGGTGAACTTCATGATGTTGCCTTTGTGAACCAGCGTCACGCTGCCGCGATTGTGATCAATTGCGTACTGAATCGCCCGACGAATCAACCGTTTGCTGCCAAAGGCCGACATTGGCTTGATGCCGAGGCCGCTTTCCGGTCGGACTTTTTTGCCGAGTTTCTCACCTAAAAATTCAATCAATTGATTGGCTTCATCCGTGCCAGCTTTAAATTCAATCCCGGCATAGACGTCTTCGGTGTTTTCACGAAAGAGGACGATATCGAGTTTGTCAGGATTTTTAACCGGCGACGGAACGCCGCTAAAGTAACGGACCGGACGCACACAGGCATAGAGGTCCAGGTCCTTGCGCAGTGCCACGTTGAGCGAGCGAAATCCACCACCGACCGGCGTGGTCAACGGTCCTTTGATCGCCACGACAAACTCGCGAATGGCATTGAGGCTGTCTTCAGGAAACCAGTTGCCAAACTTTTCATAAGCTTTTTCACCGGCAAAGATTTCATACCATTTGACTGACCGCTGACCACCGTAGGCTTTTTCAACCGCGCCGTCAAAGACCAGTTGGGATGCCTTCCAGATGTCGCGACCCGTGCCGTCGCCTTCGATAAAAGGAATAATCGGATGGTTGGGAACATTGAGTTTCCCATTCTCAATTGTAATTTTCTGGCCGTCCGTCGGGACTTCGACCCCGTTAAATGAAGCCATTTGACGCCTCCTAAATTTTTACGTTTCAAAGGAATAATGACGTGAGGACACTACAGAATCCTGTAATGAAAATCATGGAAGGGCTGAGTCTATTCAGTTAGTGAAAAGAGTCAAGAACGCTTTGGTTAATTCTTTTCAGGTGCTGGCAGAGGGCCGAACCTGGCTCCAACCTGTAGCCACAACCGCCAGATCTGATTCTTTACCCTGAACCATCAATCGGCATAGGTGAGGCGGGAGATCAGGCGACCAAAAATCAAGACTGACCAGCTCCCGTTACAGACAGGATGGCCACTGGATTTTTCAAAATCTTCGATAAACCGGCAAACGTTGACACTGGCGGAACCCGTCAACTATTATCGCCCCTGGTTTCCAAACCTATCTTTCATCATCCATATATCTCTTCATAGACAAATCAGTTATCGAACCTTCAGGGGTTCCAGTCTTCATGCCAGTTTATCTGTCATCCAGGGGAAGTTTTCATGACGACGCAACACATTACGCATCCGCTTGACGAAGCACAGCGCGAGTGGGAAGAGGGGACACTCAAACGCACGCTGGCCAAAATGCCAGAGTCGCAGGACGCCTTCACCACTGTTTCTCTCAAACCAATCCAGCGTTTGTACACACCGACTGATCTGCCAGATTTTGAGTATGAGCGGGACCTTGGGTTTCCGGGTCAGTTTCCCTACACTCGGGGCGTCCACGCCACCGGGTATCGGGGCAAACCCTGGACCATGCGTCAGTTTGCCGGGTTCGGCTCGGCGGACGATACCAACCAGCGATTTAAATACCTGCTGGCACAGGGCCAAATGGGACTTTCGGTGGCGTTTGACCTGCCGACCCTGATGGGCTATGACTCAGACAGTCCACTCTCGAATGGCGAAGTCGGGAAGTGTGGTGTGGCCATTTCCAGCCTGGAAGATATGGAACGCCTCTTTGATGGCATTCCGCTGGAGCAAGTCACAACCTCGATGACCATCAATGCGCCAGCCTCGGTGATTTTTGCCATGTATCTGGCGGTGGCCGAAAAACAGGGTGCCGATCTGAAGAAAATCTCCGGAACACTCCAAAATGACATTCTGAAGGAATACATTGCCCAGAAAGAATGGATTTACCCGCCGCGTCCAGCCATGCGGTTGATTACCGACATTTTTGAGTTTTGCGCCAAAGAGGTTCCCAAATGGAACTCAATTTCGATTTCCGGCTATCACATCCGCGAAGCGGGTGCCACCGCCGCCCAGGAACTGGCCTTTACCCTCCGCGATGGTATCGAATATGTCCAGTTTGGGATTGACGCCGGTTTGAATGTGGATGAATTTGCCCCGCGCCTGTCCTTTTTCTTTAATTCACACAATGATTTCTTCGAAGAAATTGCCAAATATCGTGCCGCCCGTCGGATTTGGGGCCGGGTGATGCGTGATCGCTTCAAAGCCAAAAACGAACGTTCCTGGATGCTGCGCTTCCATGCTCAGACCGCTGGCTGCACGCTCACCGCCCAGCAACCATATAATAATGTGGTTCGAGTGGCGATTCAGGCGCTGGCGGCGGTGTTAGGTGGGGCACAATCGCTGCATACCAATTCGCTCGACGAAACGCTGGCACTCCCAACTGAAGAATCCGTCACGATTGCCCTCCGGACACAGCAAATCATTGCTCACGAAACCGGGGTCATCAACACGGTGGATCCGCTCGGTGGCAGCTATTTTGTGGAAAAATTGACCAACGAACTCGAAGCCGAAGCGATGGAATACATCAACCGGATTGATGCTATGGGTGGGATGGTCGAAGCGATTGAACACGGCTTTCCACAGAAAGAAATTCAGGAATCGTCATACCTGTACCAGAAAGCGTTCGAGCGGAAAGAGAAAATCGTGGTTGGTGTCAACGAATTTACCCAGGTTGAATCCCAGCCACTCTCGACACTGGTGATTGATGATGCCGTTGAACTCGACCAGCGCCAACGCCTGACGGCGCTCCGTGCCCGTCGTGATAATGCCCAGGTTGCACAAACCCTCACGGCTCTGGCCACAGGCGCCCAGGAAGGCGCCAACACCATGCCCCTGATTCTGGATTGTGTTCGCGCCTATGCCACACTGGGCGAAATTTGCGATTGTTTGCGACCAGTGTTTGGCGAATACAAAGAACCAGCCTTTTAGGAATGAAGAATGTGCCTGGTGCTTTGTACCTGGTGCTTGGTGCTTAGGAATCAAACCTTTCCAAGAACCAAGAACCAGGAACGAAGCACTAAGAACGAAACACCAGGCACATTCTTCATTCTCCATCCTTCATTCTTTATTCAGATAAGCCTTTGAAAATAAAGGACATTTATGGCACGAATCTTGGTGATAGACGATGAAAGCGACATCCGCATGGCAACGATTATGGCCCTTCAGACCGGAGGCCATACCATCGTTGAAGCCGATAGTGGAATTGCCGCGATGAAGTTGCTCAAAGATCAACTGCGATCAAACACAGTGGTTGACCTGATTGTCTGTGATGTCATGATGCCAGGGATGACCGGGCACGACGTTTGCCAGTTGGTGAGACTCGATCCGGCACTCAGTGAAATTCCATTTATTTTTTTGAGTGCCAAGCGCGATGCGGATGAACGTCTGGAAGGTATCGAA
>DAOQNB010000711.1:0-3948 GCA_035335845.1 Acidobacteriota bacterium
GGAGGGCCGCTCCTGCAAGCAAAACAAAATCGGTAAATGTGCCGCCGGTGTCTACGCCAAGTCGGAGTGAAGAGGACGTGAGGTCGAGTGAGTTGGAATTGGTTGAATAGGCCATAAATATAAAATGGTCTGAACTTGAGTGAAAAGTCCAGACCAGAGTACCAGTTACTAAAAGGTGCAGTCAGTTTTTGCCGTTACCAGTTAAACCCAAAATCAAGTCGGTAAAACCGCCGGTAATTGGCAAAGAAGGTCCCAAATTCGGGCCCGTTGATATTGGCAAACACATTGCGCGGGTTGAAGTGGTTCGTGGCGTTAAAGATGGTGACTGTAAATTGCGCCGTGTACTTTTCCATGACCTTAAATTCTTTGGTCACCGCCACATCCAGCGACGCAAAGCGTGGAAACCGGGTATTGTCGCTGTTGCGTTGACCAACATAGTTTTGCAGTTCATCGCGTACTGAATAAGGGAACCCGGTGTGGACATCAAAAATTGGCGCGACCGTCAGGCCATAGGGGAGCTTGATGCTGCCCCGCACCAGAAACCGATTGGGCGCATCCGAAACCAACTGCGAATATTCATTTGGCCGGATAACCGGGTCGGGAAAATCACCGAAATAGCTGCCGAAATTGTTCAACTCGCCTCGTGCACGGCTGCGAATGTACGAAAAGGTAAGTTCACGGGCTGGCGTCATTTTGACGTTGACGGTGGCTTCAAGCGAACGATACCGCCCACGTCCGTTGTTATTGAGCACAATCTGATTGCCCGCCTCAGTGGTCACGGGCGAAACATAGAGGTCGTTGTCGGTCTTGCTATCCAGGTAAGCCAGTTTCAACAGAATGTTTTGGGTCACTCGCCGGTTGAATTCCAGGTTGTAGGTCACATTGCGCGGTGCCGCAAAATCAACTCCACTGTTGGGTTTTCCATTTGGACGGGCTGCCAGCACGTTTTGGAAGAACCGGGATGAATCAACCACGGTTGTGCCATCGGCGGCATAAGTGGTCACCGTCTGCATTGGCGACATGGTAAAAGTCAGAGCATTAAGCGGGATCTTGTCATAAAACAACCCAACTCCGGCACGAAAGACAGTATTTCCGCTTTCAGTTGGCGAGTAGGAGAGTGAAACCCGAGGTGAAATATTGATCCCCGCCGTCGCCCGAACCGCTTCAGCCCGGAACCCATAGTCCAGGCTCAGTTTGGGGCTCACCATCCATTGATCCTGGGCAAAGGCCGCCAGTTCAAAATTGTAGGACCGTAAATTCCCAGGTCGTGTAAATTCAATCAACTGCGCCAGCGTGCCATCCATGCGGGTGACCGAAACCGGCTGGTTAATAATCAGCGAATTATTCCGCGTGTAATTGAAATCTGCGCCAAGTTTGACCCGGTGGACACCCGCGGCGGTAATCGGAGCAAATTCATTGGTGGATCGAAGTTGATAACGCTCCGTTAACCGATCATCAAAGTGGAAGTAATTTCCTTCACGAACACTTGGAGTCAAAACCAGTGGGTCAAGCCCTTTGCCTTCAATCCGTGTGTCAAGCCGCTTATATGAAAAAATGGTTTCCAGGAGCGATCCATTTGACAGGGTCAGCCGATCAATCAGGGCCACCGTCAAATCTGTTGGGCGACGATCAGGCGCGGCGGTTTGCGGCGTGAAGAAATCCAGCCCGATGTGCTTATAGACACCCTTTGAAAAGTTGATGGTGGCCGTCAGGGTCTGGTTCGGGGAAACCAGGTAATCAAACTGGGAAAAGCTCCGGCCAACTTTGCGAATGATTTCGTTGTCAGGCGAGGCCAATCCACGAACCGGTTTTTTGTCTACGTCATATTCCAGGCCCTGCGAGAAATACAATCTGTCTTTCAGAATCGGGCCTTCGAAATGTAATCGAGGCGAGAAGTTCGCCAAACCAAAGAGTTTACCGCCGCGAAATCGTGGTTCAGGAAAGAAGTCATAGACCTCAGCTTTCCATTTTTCACCGCCACGCTTGGTTTCCACTTTGGTCACACCACCAGTAAACCGTCCATATTCAGGGAGATACGGGTTGGTAAAGACTTTGACCTGTTCGATGGATTCAAGCGGAATACTCAGGGCGAAATTTCCAGTGGCTGGATCAGTTGAGTCAGCATTGTTGACAAGCAGAGCGCTCTGGTCTTCACGGCCACCTTTAATGCTGATTTTCCCGTTCGGGTCGCGGATAACATTGGGGACAATCGGCAGCGCAGCGTCAAACGTCCGGCTCAGAAGTGGCGCGGTACGAATGATTTGTGTGGTGACTTGTGCCTGTGGTGCCGCCGCCTGTTCAATCAACTTGTCAGATTCGGCGCGAACTTCAACTGTGTCTTCCGAAGTGATTTTCGGCGGCATCTGGATTGAAAGTGTCGAAATGGCCCCAGCCATCACCTCAACTTCAGGCTCGTTTAACGGTTGATAGCCCTCAGCTTCAATTGTGAGGTAATAGATGCCGGGCGCAAGCTCTGGAATAATCGCTTCGCCTTTGTCGTTGGTAATTTTTTGGTATGGAGTTTGGTTGGCGACTTCGACACCGGCTTGTGTTTTGATGAGTTTGACGGTGATGGTCGCGTTTGGAACCGGGAGGTCTTTGAGGTCAATAACCTGGACTTTGACGCCGCCCTTGTCAATTTGAGGTGATTCATCGGCCAGGACCTGGTTCCCAAACGGAGCGGCAATCCCTGACAGGATCGAAATGAGTCCAACCAGGGCAATGACCCGAGAGGTCAGCGTGCGGTTTTTCAAAAGAGCTTTCAACAAAAGAACAGAAAAGTTTGTTTTCATAGTGAGTAAAAGGTGCGAGCCTGAAAAAAGTCAATCTGGTGAACCCTGGTGTACTGAATCAAATTCGGTCCCCGCTTGACTTCTTCCGAAACAACTACCGAAAAAGAAACGCGGCATTTTACTAAAGTTTCGCGCTCAGTGCGAGGTGAAATGCCTTCTTGAGTTGAGCCATTGAAAACTGGAGGTTTCTGGCGAAAGCCAGTGTCCGGATTGGTGTCCGGCCTAAAACCAACGCCATTTTGAGGTGATTGATGTGCCCCTGGTTGTTTATGGCCTGATTGAAATCAGGTAAATCATGCCGGGTATCATCGCTGATGATACGCAGTACCGCCACGTGCCGATTTGCCTGGAGCGCATTTTCCACCACACAATAACTCTCCATATCAATTGCCAGCGCTCGATATTCACTTCCGATCTGTACTTTCTCACTTGCCCGACACACCACTCTGGGTAACGTTACACCCGTTCCCTGAAAGGTTCGAATTGAACCAGTCTCAAGGCTGGAAACTATTGATTCAGTTGTAGAAGAAGTTGTTTTAATTTGAATATCTGGCCGAGCGGAAGACTGACAGTGGGTATAGAGTACCGCATCACCAACCTGACATTGGGGTGAAAGCGCCCCAGCAATCCCACACATTAAGACAGTTCGAGCCGGATGGTGCTTTAAAAGGGTTCGTGACCGATGGGCGGCATTTTCTGGCCCCATTCCAGTCTGGACCAGGTCAATCTGATAGCCAGCCAGCCAGCCGGTTCCCCGTCGTGGCGTAGCTTTTTCCGGGCGCCATTGCCCAAGCATTGATGAGAGTGCCTGAAATTCCTGATCGGTGGCGACAAAGATGAGAAGAGTGGATTTGTACATGGTTAGGGGTTCCGGGTTCCGGGTTCCGGGTTTTCGAATCTGTAGTGCTCGTGCTTTTTGCCGCAAAAGCCTGTTTGAATTGGGGCAGATTGTTGGTGGCCTGGAACTCTGGTTCCACGTTTTCGGATAAGTTTTACTCTGTCATCTTGTCACTCTGTCATTCCATCTGGGTTCCGGGTTTCCGAAATTGCATCATATCATTCATAATACATTGTCTCAGTTTCACGCCCGCCCCCGCAATTTGGCTCATTTATAGTTCAGGTTTTCCGGAACCCGGAACCCGGAACCCGGAACCCT
>DAOQNB010000712.1:0-3928 GCA_035335845.1 Acidobacteriota bacterium
CAACTGGGGCTGCCAATGACCTCGAACGTGCCACCGATCTGGCCCGGAAAATGGACTGTGAATTTGGGATGTCACTGCTTGGACCATTGACCTTCGGGAAAAAAGAAGAACAAATTTTCCTGGGACGTGAAATTGCCCAACATCAAGACTATAGCGAAGATACAGCAATTAAGATTGACCAGGAAGTGAAACGGATCGTGATGGATCAGTACAACCGGGCGCGTCAGATTATCCTTGAAAATCGGGATGCGCTGGTTCGGTTGGCTGAATCTCTTTTGGAATTTGAATCCCTCGATGCCGTGCAGGTCCGCCGTCTGATCGCAGGTCTGCCGCTCGATGATGATTCAACTGACAAGAAAGAAGATACCCGCCAGCAAGTTGATTCACCTCGACCATCGGTTTTAAAGCCAATCTTGCCGCCATTGCCAGACAATCCAGCCACTGCCTGAGCTGGTTTTTTGATCAGAAAAAATTCTCAAAGAGAAAACCCCAGATTCTGTATGAATCTGGGGTTTTTTGTTTTTGTCGGCAGAGTCAGTTGTCAGTGATTAGTAGACCCAATCCTGATATTTCAATGAATTCATTCCTGAGAAAAACAGTTTGTAACTCGCACACATAGAACCAAATACACTGGACAGGTAACTCAAAATCCCAACGCTCGATGACTGACTGGTTTAAAGCTTCTCACCGGCCAGACTGATGATTCGCTCAATACAATCACCCACAACCCGATTGGGTGTGGAGGCCCCGGCGGTTACTCCAATGCGCAGATTTCCACCCGGAAGCCAGTTTGAGGCTTCAACTTCGTTCTTGCTATGAACGGGCTGATGGCGAATTATTTCGGCTGAGACCAGACAACCAGGGCTGTCGATGTGATATGTCGGACACCGCTCAACGGCAATTTCAGTCAAATGGGTCGTGTTACTGCTGTTATACCCACCGATGACCAGCATCAAATCCAGAGGTTCTTCAATCAGTTCGAGGACTGCGTCCTGACGTTCCTGGGTGGCACTGCAAATTGTATCAAAGGAGCGAAATCGGTCTTTCAACTCTTCGACACCATACGAAGCCATCATTGCCTGGCGAATCATTTCCGCAATTTCAAGCGATTCGCTTGAGAGCATGGTGGTTTGATTGGCCAGTCCAACTTTCTGTAAATCCCGGTCTGGATCAAAATCAGGTGACGCTACGGGGGCAAATTTAGCCAAGAATTGTTCCCGGTTGAGTTTGCAGGTAATGAAATCGCACACCAGTTGAGCTTCATCCCGATCCCGTACCACCAGGAACTTGCCATCAGGATAGAGTTCGGTTTGAGATCGGGTCGCCTCGGTTTCCTCGTGATAAAATTTACCGTGGATAATGGCTGTAAATCCTTCGCGGGCATAGCGCTCAACCCGTTTCCAGACGTGAACCACTGAGCCGCAGGTGGTATCAACCAAAAGACATCCGGTTTCCTGGAGCTTAAGTAAATCACCAACTGGCGTTCCAAAGGCGGGAATTAAAACCACATCACTGGCAGAAACCGGGTCTCCGGGTTTAAGAAACCGAAATCCCATTTCCTGTAAACGCTGGTTTACAGATGGGTTATGGATAATTTCCCCGGTCAGGAACAGTTGTTTGTCAGGAAACCGACGATGGGTCTCATACGCCAGACCCAGAGCATGGTCAACACCATAACAAAACCCAAATTCCTTAGCCAAGCGGAAGGTCAGTCGTCCAGCTTCAAGTGTGCCGCCTTGAAGTCGAATTTGAGCGACAAGCGGACTGTCATAATCAGACGTGACTTCGTCTTGAACTTCGGTGCGAAGCCCAAATCCACTTCGAGAAATGCGAACTGGGGCTGGTCGGACGGTTGGGGCTGCTTGCGACGACGTAGAGCTTGATCCATTTGCTTTCGACATGATGGCTTTATTCCTGATGGAGTTTCGGAGTTGAGAGAGTCAAACGACCCGCGCACTGTATCATTTGGCGAAAAACAAAGCCAAGACGGGATGGCGGGCGTCTTCTGACTCAGGGTGCAGTGCTGAGCGTCGTTTGATGGTTAGAGTGAATTTCAACCACCACCATAAACTGATATCAGGTTGTAATGGAATCCTCGGCTGAGAAAATGGTCACGTAATTCAATCAAAGAATCTGAGCGGATCACTGACTATTGCTGGTCTCAATTCTTCATTCTTCATTCTCAATTCTTCATTCAAAAAAAATCCCACTCATTGGCCGGAGGAGAAGTACGGCGCGATGAGTGGGAAAACAGTCGAGCGGTTTTTTAGACCTGCGTGAAATTAAGAAAGTGCGAACTGATCGTGATTTGAGGATCAGGCAGTCAGGTCACCATCAGGCCGTGACTGGGGTCTGGGTGCTGGCCAGTTTTTCAACTTTCTTTGACAGTTCAGTGATCTGTTTTTTGAAGTCTTTGAGATCTGACTTTTTTGGCAGATCGAGTGTTTCAATCACATTGATCACTTCTTCTTCAATGTTGGTGTCCTGCTTTTTCTCGCGACGACGTGAAAACTTTGAAATCTGGGTAGAGGCTTCTTCCATCAACTTGCGCATGTTGTCCTGAACCATATTCAGTGAATTGGTTGGGATTTCGCGGAGCTGTTCGAGCTTTTCGGTGTTGATGTTGAGGGTTGGGAAGTTAACGTTTGGAACGTTTAACTCAACTTTGTTTCCACGATCCATCGCTTCATTGTAAAACTTGACCGCATTTTCAGAGATCAACAACGCCGTGCCAAGCCCTAACCGGAGGCTCTGGGTGGCTACCTTGGTGGCCAGATTGATTGGGTTAAAAACCACTCGTGGCGTGGTGGTTCTGGTGACGGTCCGGGGTGCTGGGCGGCGTGGAGAACGGCTCTTCGCAGTTGGTTTCGCAGTTGGGGTGACGGTCTTTCGGGTTGCCATATTCTAACTCCTATCTTGAATTGCAGAAAAATTTGAGGGACAACTGGGCTCTCCAAAGCCCAACATTCTTACATTTCTGAAGGTTTCGCCTGATCGCCGCGGCGTGAGCGTCGGCGCGTCGAGGTTACTGAGATACCATTGGTTTCGACCAGTGGGGTTGCCACTGTGGTCTGGGGAGCAACTGGTGATGTCTTCTGGAGACTTTTGAGTTGCCGTTCCAGACGTTGAACCTGCTGGCGAAGCTTTTCGATCTCCTGCTGTTGCGGGAGGTGCAGTTCAGCCAGTCGGGTCTGAACACAATCATCAACAAAGCTTTCAATCACAATTCGTAGCGCCGGACCCAAATCATCGGTTGCCGTTCCATTTGAGTCATATCGGACCATGTCGCGCAGGGTTTTCACAAAGCGATCAAGCTGGTTCATCGTTTCAAAACCCGCTGAAACTGTCTTGCGAAAGTATCCCAGAACGGCATCGCTCGGACGCTGGATCAAACTCACCAGAACATTCTTTGAAATCGGCGTGTCTGTCTGCTGGGCCGAAGCCGCGATAACTTTTGACAAAACCTGCTCGGTGATGTCTTCTCCGCTGGCTTTATCAATCACCTGGATTTCTTCATTGTTCTGGATAAATTCACTGATTTCTTCCAGGGTGATGTACCGTCGTTCGGTGGCATCATAGAGTTTTCGGTTTGCATAGCGTTTGATGAGTCGTGCCATACCTATTCTCCCAGAAGCTCCCCGAACTCCTGTTCAAGGCGCTGATCGTTACTTGATGACGAGAGATTAACGCGCTGCGTCATTTAAGTCAAGCGAAAAATTAACGCATTGCGTCAAAAATTCCGGAATTCTACGAAAAATTTGACCGGAACGTATAAACCCATTGAAAAGAATGGGTTATATCAGTGTCGCAGCTTGTGGGAAAAAGCCTGTCTGGGTGGCGGGCCTGATGATCACGCCCAATTTCAACCACCAATCACCGGTGTGATGAACTTTAGGGCAACGATTATCCTCGTCATGTAAACAGCCCC
>DAOQNB010000713.1:0-1858 GCA_035335845.1 Acidobacteriota bacterium
ATCCTGCCGGCAACTGCTTGAACCGCAACCGATTGATGCCGGCAGGATGCCGGCGTTCCCAGGAAATATTTATCTGAAATGCTATAATACAAAGATTCCATTGCAAATTGGTGTAACCGGTGACTTCTTTCATCCCTCATTCTTCACCCTTTTGAAAACCCTGAACCCTGAACCCTGAACCCTGAACCCTATTCGCTTTCCACCAGCGACGTTTTCGCCAGTTTGAGTGCTTCTTTCAATTGTTTCGATGAAAGCGGTTGTTTCGATTGCGTCAGTACGACGACTTGAACGGCGGTTCCATCCTTGAGTGTCGCGCTCAAGTTAAAAGCCAGTTCTCCGGTGAAAGATTGTCTCGACACCGTGCTTTCTTTTGGTTCAGGTGCTGGTTGGGTTGCCACCTGTTTGGCTGCGGAATTGACCGAAATTTCACCCTGATCCATGGCCCGAATCAGTTCGGGTGATCCGCTGGTGACCACCTGCCTGATCTTGCGCAGGGTCTTTCCAGAGACGCCCACCATCGAAGCAATTTCATCAATCGCTTCGCCTTTTTCCCGTTCCGGAAAATTTCCGGAACGGGGATTTTCAGCCCCTTTTTTTAAGGCCGCGGCTTTGCGTTCACGGGCAGCACGCTCGGCTTCGGGGAGCAACGCTTCGGTAATGGCCGCCATTTCAAGTGGGGTAAAGCTTTTTCGGGCCACATTTTCATCGCGTTCAGCCCGCAAAATGGCCCGGGCATCTTCGAGCGTTTCAATGATGCGCGCCGGGATGGTTTCCCGGTTGAGCGCTTTAAACGCAGCCAGTCGTCGTTCGCCAGCCACCAGTGTGTGGTCAGGTAAAACAGTGATCGGATTGAGCAGACCGATATCTTCAATGCTTTGTTTGAGATCGGTCAGATCGCCCATGTCTTTGCGAAAACGGTCACCAATTTTGACGTCTTCAACCGGAATCGTCACCACTCGCATCGGCGGGCGATGGGCAGCCCGGTTGTTCGCAATCACGGTTTTAAGCAATTCAGGATTGAGTGGAGATTTAACCGGCATGGCGTACCTCGTCTGCAAACATTTTGAAATCTTCGGCTACGGCATCATTTGGGCGGTACAAAATCACAGGTAAACTGGCCGCCTGTGATTCGCCAATGCGCACTGATTTGCGAATGGTTGACTTGAAAAGGTCTTCTCCAAAGGCATTTTCAAGGTTGAGCCGCACACTTTCCGACAAATTGGTGTGATCTACCCGGCAGCGAACCGCCCGCACCCGACCCAGTTCTGAGTTGTAGCTCCGCACGTCGTCAATTAATTCAACCAGTTTGGACAGACCATAGAGGCCGTACACCCCTGGATCAACCGGGATCAGGACTTCGTGGGCGGCCACCAGGGCATTGAGGGTCAACGTGGCGAGCGATGGCGGCGTGTCAATAATAATGAAGTCAACTGGGGTGGCCAGAGTTTGCAGGGCTTTGCGGAGTCGAGTATCAGCGCCGACCTTTCCCAGCAACTCAATTTCAGCCGCGGCCAGATCCAGGTTGGCCCCAATAAGCTTGAGGTTTGGCAGGGCTTCAAGTGGCGTCAACATGGCCTTTTCCATCGGCCAGTTTTTGACCAGTACGTGATAGAGCGTGGTTTCAAGCGTGTCAGGCGTGAGGCTGAGCCCCTGGGTCAGGTTTCCCTGTGGATCGGCATCAATGAGCAATACGCGGTGGGTTGTGGCCAGTACGGCGCCCAGATTTGAGGCAATCGTGGTTTTGCCAACGCCACCTTTCTGGCTGGCAATGCAAATAATTCGTGGTTGAGACATAAGGCGGTAGCTTTTCAGCTTGTGGAGAATCCGTGTATGGTAGTCTGGGGTTTGGACGAAATAA
>DAOQNB010000713.1:1958-3927 GCA_035335845.1 Acidobacteriota bacterium
TGGAATTGATTGACTGGACCGGTTTATAGCACTTCTTTGCGCTCAATTGCTATTCCTATAGCGCCTTATCATTTGGAGAACATCAATGAATCTTGTGAAAACAACCTTTCTTCTGCTCATTTTTTCTCTGGTCTGGAGCAGTAGCGGCTGCAAATCGTTTGAGCCACCACCCTCAGAGTTTCCTGAATCACTTCAAAAAGTTTGGCGCTACCCAATCGCCAATGGTTCAGGGCCATATTTGATTGGAAAGGGCCCACTGGTGCTCGTTTTTGACAGCCTGGGAACGGCGACGGCACTGGATGCCCGAACTGGGAAGGAACGGTGGACACTCAAAACCCTCGACAAAGCCTCGCTGTCACCCGATGTCTGGGAGGGATTACTCTTTATCACGTCATATGATGGTGGCGGAATCAGCGCCGGGTCGAAATATACAACGCAATGTGTTGAGGCTGAAACCGGAAAGGAACTCTGGCATTTTGACCAGTGGCAGACCTATTTCCCACTTTTGCGCAACGGCATGATCGTTGGTCAGCTCGCTGAAAAAGAGAAACAAATTCCACACCAAGAGTTTACTGAGCGGATTTCGGTATGCGTCGGACTGGATGCCAAAACAGGGAAAGAACTCTATCGCACGGAATTTAATCGCGGCGAATGGGAAAAAAACCACCCACAGGAACGGCTTGATGCCCATATCGTCGGTGAAAATGGCCAAATGTTGATGGTGAATTCAACCAAAAATGTTCCAGTGATTGATTTTGCCAGACAAAAAATTGAAACGCGCATGTTTGACTATGCGGGTGAGACTCCAGACAAATACTCGATCATTGGCAACACACTGCTGGTCATCAGCTTCAACTGGATCAAGAACGAGTATAAGGACTTTAGTGCCAAATACCGGGACCTGTATTTGCAGGCGTTTGACATCGAAACCGGAAAAACGCTCTGGACGAAAAAGAAGTCCGCCAAATTTTATGACCTGGCGAAAGGGAAGCCAGGCGTGGTGCTGGTGGAGGATTGGGAAGGCAATTTGATGGCCTATGAGGTTGCCACCGGCAAGGAACTCTGGCCAAAGCCAATTTTTACCGGGAGCGTCCAGCACGTTACGTTGGATGATGTCGCTGAAAACACGCTCCTGGCTCGACCTGGAGAATCGAGTGAATGGTTTCTGGCCTATAACGCGACCACCGGGGAAAAGCTCTGGGAGCAAAAAACGGATGACCTCAATCGAACTTTCTGGCTCTACACCCATCGCGGCGTCGCCTATGTGGAATCCACCCAGGCTGGAACGCGGTTTAATTCTCCGGTGACCCTCAATACCAGATTGGCGGCCTATGACCTGAAATCTGGAAAAAAGCTCTGGCACATTCTCAACTATGATCTGGGGAACGTGGTCTGCTTTGAAGACGTCATCTTGATTGGGATGAAGTCAGAGGTGTTTGCGGTCAAGGCTGGCCAATGAAGGGTGAAGTCGCGAAGTAGCTGGATGAATCTTTGCAGAAGGTGATTGAATCTATGGATTTCGCCGCGTTCTGATAATTAATTGGCCGGTTTTTTCATCATGACTCAATTATTGATATGTTTGTTTATCTTGAATTTAAGATTGATTGAGGAAGAAAAAGACTTCCCGTGCGGTAAATCAGCCTGAGCGGCTTAATTCTTCAATCAGGGATCGAAAATGCACCCTTTATGAGAGCGTAGGGTGGTTCTTTCTCGCCGAAGCGTCCCAGGTGCGCTACTCTTGAAGTGCACTTTCTGGTTCATCATTGAACCAGTATGAACCCACGCGCTCCACAAGGCGCGTGCCTGTTAACGTCCAAATCAAAAACACATGGAGGACCCCATGGCCAAAGGGAACAACAGCCAACGGAAAGAGACCAAGAAACCGAAAAAAGACAAACCCAAAAAAGGGTCGCCAGAACCAAAGAAAGGATAGGTGGTTTGGCTTAGATACCTGGTTTGAACTTTGATC
>DAOQNB010000714.1:0-3917 GCA_035335845.1 Acidobacteriota bacterium
CGTCCAAGCAACCTTCTTTGATCTTCATAGGTTGCCAGCTCAATCTCTGTTGGTGAGGCGATTTTAATTTGCCAGAGATCCATAAATAACCACCTACGAGCATCTTTCTTTTCTTTTGGGTCAGATGTACGGTATTCAATACCCTGTGATGAAATGATAAGGGTACCTCGTCGGTTTTTGAGCGTGTGTATATGCTCAACAGGAAACTCAAAATGTGCCTCTTGAGCCTGGATTGGCCAGGTAAGAAATAAATGTGTAGCGATCAAGAAAATCCACTTTTTCATACTACCTACCTTTCTTCAGGTTTCTTTTTTTAATTGCTGGCGTGGTGTGGGTGGGTCCAATTGGAGAAAAACTGGTTGCTCCAAGTACTTCTTTTCCGAGAGTGATGGCACCCAACACTGATGGAACATAGTTTGCTGTCTCACGTGGCAACAGGCCGCGCTCTCTCATCAACCAGAAATCTTTGATTCCAGTGCGTTTCATGATGCGGAGGACACGATGTTCTCCAGTGTTGTAAGCCGCCAATGCCAGATGCCAGTCACCAAAAAGTTGATATAAATCTCGTAAGTACCTGGCAGCCGCCCGAGTCGATTTCTCTGGATCGTGGCGTTCGTCAAGTTTGCCGACTTGCCTCAATCCATAACGCTCCCCTGTGGTTTGAATAAATTGCCAGATTCCTTCAGCACCTGCGCCAGATCGGGCATAGGGATTATAGGCACTCTCTATCAAACCGACAAAAATCAACTCTTCTGGAATACCTTCCTCCCGGAAAATCTGGCGCATCATGGTTTCGTACCCTTTCAGTCGAGAGAGAGCAACTTTGAGGGTGGTAGAACCTTGACCTTTAAAATAAGAAACCACCTGGGTGATTGGCCATTGACCAGGACTAACACCTCCACTGACTGGTTGAGGAACTGCAGCTATAACTCTTTTTAATTCACTAACGTGGCGGGAGAGTTCGAGGAAATAGCTGTGAATATTCGGTTCGTAGAATGCATCTTCATCTGCTTCAATCAGAATTTGTTGTCCCTTTTTAAAAGCCACCTCAGCCGCTTCGTGTTTGCCCTGTTGAAGAAAGACCTCACCATCCTTGAAAGAGGCTTGCGCCTGTATGAGCAACTTTGAAAGTTGTGCTTTTCGGGCCACTTTCTGATTGAGATTTTCCAGCATGACTTCAACAGAAGGAGGGAAACCGGTTTGAGTGGTCTGGATGGGAGGTTGATCTGTCGTGGGGTGTTCTTGCCGCAATTGGGCCTGACACCCCGCCGATCCCCACAAAATCAGAAGACACGAGGTTATGATTTGATAGCTACAAAGTGAAGAAGCAAAATTCTTTTCAAGGTATTTCATAAGACTTCGTTCAACTGAGCGGCCTGTCTGCGTAAACTACCTGCCATTTCCTGGATATGCTCCAAAGAGGCATGAGCACACTTGCCTTCCGTTGTGTTGAGACTATCTTCAATATGTGTTAATGCCGTCATCAGTGAATTTTTCAGCAAGAGAACCCTGTGAACCTGTCGTAACGCTTCACCTGGTGCGGTATACAAAGCGGCTCGGGATCGAATTACATCCTCATCAAACAACAGGAGTGTGTGTTTGAGTTCCTGAATATGGCTTAAACACCCGGTCCTATGAGAAAAGGCTTTTTCTGGCAATGGTTTGGAGCAACAGCACTTTCCACCCTGGTGTTTATCGAGATCACAGCAATCGCACGTTGGTGGAAGCTGAGCCAGCTCATCGGCTAACTTCAGCGCATCGAAATAAATATCTTGCAATTGATGAAACAATCCCATAATTTCCCCTTCAAGCAGTTAGGTTGCGATGGATGCTGGAACAGGCGACTGATTCGAAGGCTGACTATCCGGTGTTTCCTTACGAACATAGAAATACCAGCGCCAAACTTCATAAATCGCTGGATAGACGATAAGTTCCATAATGAACGAAGTGAAAATTCCTCCAATCATTGGGGCCGCAATACGTTTCATCACATCTGCTCCGCTGCCTGTGGCCCACATAATTGGAACCAATCCCATGAACATTACCGCTACGGTCATAAACTTCGGACGGAGTCGTTTGACAGCTCCTTCAACAATGGCATGGCGCAGATGTTCTTTCGTGTGCATCAAGCCCTTGGCTTTTTGATCGTAATAGGCGATATCTAAATAGAGCAGCATAAAGACACCCGTTTCAGCGTCTACGCCCATTAAGGCAATTAAGCCAACCCAAACGGCAATGCTCAAATTGTAGTCCAGCAAGTACAAAAACCAGATGGCACCAACTGCTGAGAAGGGCACGGCCAGAAAAATAATAATTGTCTTGGCGACTGAACGAGTATTGAAATACAACAACATGGCGATGATGAAGAGCGTCACGGGCACGACGAGCATCAATTTTTCCTCTACCCGTTGCATACTTTCGTATTGACCACTCCAGACCAACGTGTATCCGGGAGGCAGTTGAACTTTCTCACGCACGGCTTTTTTGGCATCCTTGACGTACCCACCAACATCACGTCCAGAAATATCAACGTAGACGTAGCCACTTAACCGCCCATTTTCATCCCGAATCATCCCAGGACCTGAAATCAATTTAATATCAGCAATTTGAGCCATTGGTATTTGGGCTCCATTCATGGATGGGACCAGAGTACGCCCCAACCGATCTATAGTGCTTCGATAGTCACGCAAGTAGCGCACGTTGACTGGATATCGTTCGCGTCCTTCAACCGTTGTCGTAATGTTTTCACCTCCAATAGCTGACATAATCACCATTTCGGCTTGTCCAACCGACAACCCGTAGCGGGCAAGCTCTTCCCGCTTTAAATTGAAATCCAGAAAATATCCACCAGCGGTTCGTTCGGCAAAAACACTGGTTGTACCAGGAACTTCTTTGACAACAGCTTCAATATGTTGCCCAATTTCTTCGATTTTGTTTAAGTCTGGGCCAAGAACTTTGATTCCAATTGGAGTGCGAACTCCAGTCGTCAGCATATCAATGCGCGCTTTGATCGGCATCGTCCAGGCATTCACGGTCCCTGGGATTTGCAAGGTTTCATTGAGCCCTCCAGGACCATAGATCAATTCCTGAGTGCTTTTGTGGTCAGGCCAGGCTCGGCGAAGCCAATCCTGTAACCAGGTTGGTGACCAGTCAGAATACCAGCGTGGTATTTTGGGCCATTCAGAGGGTGGTTTAAGCACAATGACGGTTTCCATCATTGAAAAAGGGGCCGGATCGGTTGCGGTTTCCGCACGCCCTGCTTTGCCATGCACACTTTGCACTTCTGGAAACGACTTGATGAGTTTGTCTTGGACCTGGAGAAGTTTTTGGGCCTCAGTCACGGAAATGCCTGGAAGCATGGTGGGCATATAGAGCAGTGAGCCTTCATCCAAAGCTGGCATGAATTCTGATCCCAACCGGTAATAGATTGGCACGGTAAGTGCTACAATTAATACCGCCGATACGATGGTCATCCATTGATGCCGAAGCACAAACTCGACCACCGGATGATAAATCCGCATAAGCGGGCGGCTAATGGGATGAGTTTCTTCACTGTGAATTTTTCCAATCAGGACGCTGTTCACCAGGCGACACAGCCAACGTGGGCGAAAGGTGAAGTTATCCATGCGGGTGAACATCAATCGTACCGCAGGGTCAAGTGTAATTGCCAGCACCGCCGCGATGACCATGGAAAATGTTTTAGTATAGGCCAGGGGTTTAAAGAGTCGCCCTTCCTGGGCTTCCAAAGCAAAGACTGGAATAAAACTAACAGCGATCACGAGTAGGGCAAAGAAGCTGGGGCCACCGACTTCCTTCACGGCACTTATGACAACGGTATGGAAATCCCCTGGGCGTCCCTCAGCCTGCCAGTGTTCCAATTTTTTGTGGGTTTGCTCCACCACGACAATCGCCGCATC
>DAOQNB010000715.1:0-3912 GCA_035335845.1 Acidobacteriota bacterium
CCGGCAGGATGCCGGCGTTCCCAGGGGGGAATCTTTTTCTGAAAAACTATAGAAAGCAGTCAACTGATCTAACCAGATGAGCTTCGCGAACTACTGACTACTGACTACTGACTACTGACTACAATCGGATATCGTTCTAATCTTCCCGCCTGATCGTCAGCAGGTAACAACAAGTCCGTCGCCACCTGGGCCAGAACCTCTTTAAATTCCACGCGTCGTACCCAGGGTTCGGGAATGCTATCAATCCCTAACAATGCCCCAAGCAGGTTCCCGGTTACAGCACCAGTACTATCGCTGTCTCCGTCGTGGTTCACCGCAAAAATCAACGCTTTTTCAAAATTATCTGGGAATGAAAGAGCGGCATACACGGCAATCGCCAGACATTCTTCGGCCACCCAGCCTTCACCCAAACTCCGCAACCGGTTCAGGTCTCCGGGAAGCTCTTGGGCAAAGTGAACAGCTCGTTCAAGGAGCTGAGCACATTCTGAGCTGACCAGCATCGGGTCACGATAGAGTTGCTCAATTCCACGGCTAATGGCAGCGCCAAGTGATGCACCATCAATGAGCTCGGCAATCATCAGCGCAAATGCCCCAGCCGTGACATATCCCAATGGATGACTATGCGTAATGGCTGCAGCCCGGCAGCCAAGCTCGTATGCCTGAACCCCACGAACATAGAGACCACAGGGGGCGACACGCATCACCCCACCACATCCTTTGCTGTTATTTAATGGACGATTGATGGTGCCACATTTCCCACTCGCCAGGGCCGAAAGACAGGTCATCCCTGGGGCGCGCCGGTGATACAGATCAGGAATGGAAAACAACCATCCATCGCGAACAACTGATGTATCAGCCGATCCACTGACCAGACTTCCCTGGGTGACCAGCCATCGCAGGTAGGCAACATAGAGTTCCTGAACCAGATCGGTCGGGTACTCAGCCTGTTCAGCATTGATGTACCGCAAAATCCCTTCTGCCGTAAACAGGGTCATCTGCGTGTCATCAGTCACCTGGCCAGTTTCTTCAGGAAAATCAGTGATGCCTTCCGGTCCAAACCGCTCGTGGATCTGAGGAAGCTTGTGAAATTCGACTGGCCACCCCAGGGCATCTCCGATGGCGCCACCAATGAGACACCCGGAAAAATGACTAAAATCCTGTTTTAATCGTCTCATCACGCCTCCTTTTTAAAGACAGGGCTGAAGATCTCGGGCTTGGGGCTGAAGAATTTGGGCTGAAAATATGGTTACCCTGTCACGCTGTCACCTGTTCAACACCCACTTTCGCCGCCGGTGTAGACATTGACCCACTTCCCGCCTTTATTTTTGATGATGCTGTAAGAAAAGCTTTCATAATACGTTGTTCGGATAATGACTTCGCTGATGTCATCGCCATCAAGGTCCAGGTGGTCAATAAAAATTGAACGGCGATATTGCTCTTCGCTTCCTTGATAGTACTCGGAAAAAGCGATCTTAAACTCAACTCCGACCGGGCTGAGAATGAAGAATACTGAACGTGCCTCCAGAACGGTGTCTGACTGGTCAATTTCGAAGTTCCCCACCAGTTCGTCTTTTCCATCGCCATTTAAATCAACGGCGGTGAGATTTCCAACCTGCATCAATTTCATCAGCGCGGCAGGCACTTTCTTACCTCGTAGAAAATCTCTGGCAATAGCAATGGCAGCAGAGCGTTCTTCAGGGGTTGGGGCCCGCCGTGAACGTTTTTTTCCAACGCCAAGGGTTGGATGGTCAGTAGCCAGGGCGTAAACTCGGCCTCCGAGCTTCACGCTGCTGGCAACTGAAACCTGCGCAGATAAGGACACACACCCTGACTCCTGCGGTTTCATCACGGTCACGGTTCCGTCTTCGGCAGTTCCAAACACCACCCGGTAGCTTTGGCCCTTGCGATAGTAATTTTTGAGAAATTTGACGCTTTCAACGTCCTGAGCTGCCAGGTCTTCAGTGCTTTCAATACCGGTCGGAGGCGCAAGGAATTTTCCACTCGACAGAACAACTATCGGCTCCATCGCTGTTTTCCCATCTTCATATCTCTCAAGACAGAACAAAACCGATTTCTGGTTTTTTTTCTGGGCAGTCAGGGACACGACCGGGAGTGATCCAGTCAAAATGAGCATCAATGTCAGAAGACAAAACTTTCGGGAAAAGATCATAACAACCTCAGTTGGAAAGAGATGAAATGAAGCGCTCCCAACTATCCTGCCTTTCAAATGGAATTGCAATATTGAAAATGGGTTACCAGCCCAGCGGATACGAGCTAAACTATTGATTCATAGACGATTGCTGTCTTGATACTCAAGTTTGACTTCTCTGTTTTTCCCGTTCCGGAAATTTTCCGGAACGGGGAAATTATATCAACCAGCAATGAAAAAGCCTTCGCTGAAATGAGAGCAAAGGCTGGCACAAAGAAATCCAGATTCAGGCCAGGCAATCAATATTTTGTTACATCATCCACCGCCGTCCCCGCATTGAAGGTCGCTTCGGTGATCGTGTTTTGTTCGTTTGAATCGTAATCCACCAGAATTTTCCAGGTACCGCTTTCCTTGCGCAGGAAGACATGAAACTTGCCATATGCCTTCCGGGTTTCACCTTTGGCATTGGTAAAGCTGAACTCAAAGAACCCTCGCTCAGATCCAAATTCAGCGTTGGCAATCCGCTCCTGAAACCGGAAGCTGATCCCCAGTTTTCCACCGTCGGTTTTGACCTTCTTGAAAAAGTTGCGAATGCCAGTGCCATATTGCGTCAAATTCAAGACTTCCCGGCTGTTTCCCTGGCCTCGAATCAGATCTTTGGAATGTAAATTCAGGTAGGCTTCTGCATCACCCGTGGCGTACGCTTTTGAAAACGGAATCCAGACATCACGGTTGATTTCTTTTAAAAACTCAGCGCTGGAAGGTTTCGGGGGCGGGGCTTGAGCCAGAACCGGCGAGGTTGTTATCCAGTATCCAGCCACAACCATCACGCCAACCAAAACCCGACGAACGATTGGGGATGCCCAACCTGCCAATCCATACTTCGAGATACAATGAGCCATAGTTTCTTCATTCTCCTGTTGATGAATGTCAGCGATTGAACTACAAATTCACTGAAAAGAAAACTTCAAAGTGAAAAGAATTGAATTTCTTTGAAAGCTAAATTTTTCAACAATTTAAACTGAAATTGGTCTCAAAAATTCCCGTTCCGGAAATTTTCCGGAACGGGGAATCACCAGCAAGTATTTTCAAAAAGTGGTTTCCAACCTCACTATTTTCCCTCGGAGTCATCAGATTATGGTAACCAAAACAAACTTTTCAGTTCCAACCGTTCTGCTTATGTTCCTGGCCCTCATCGGTTTGATTGGGGTTCCCGGACACCCGGTTTCAGGTCAAGCCCCAAAAACAGTGCTCGACTATTACCTTCAGCTTCCAAACCGGTATCTCTTCTCAGGCGGAGACCGGGCTGCCCGAATGAAACTCATTAAAATTCAGGATGTGAAAAACGGCTATTTACGACTTGAAGGTGACTGGGAAGGATTTTCTGAAATTGCTTTGTTTCGTCAGCCAAATGGCACACCGTTGATCGTTGTGACCAATGCCGAATGTGGCCCTGGATGCACGCAGTCAACGTATTTTCTGGAATTTCGCGACGGGCAATGGGTGAATCGCCAGGCGGAACTGTTTCCGCTCACCCGCCAGCAAGTTGTGGCTGAATACCGAAAATCAGGACTGAAGACGATTGAAGATTTCGGAGATGACCTCCCTTATCTGATTATGCTACCCCGTGCTGGTCGGGTCATCAAAGTAATTGTCCAGCCTGAATTCACTGAAACAGAGCAAACCATCATGGCCTTTGAATTAAAGGATGGCGTTTTCCAGCGAGTTTTGAGGACAAAGTGACCTGGTGAACCGCATTTCTG
>DAOQNB010000716.1:0-3905 GCA_035335845.1 Acidobacteriota bacterium
CACCCTTCCCCTATCCCCCATCCCCCATTCCCCATCCATATTTGGTAACTCAAAGAGATAAAATGAGATTTAGCTTTATTGATCAAAAAAGGCTGCATGGGGTAGTTTTGCGCCGGGCCTCGGTGTAGAGTGAAGCGACAGAATGACTCTTTTCAAAGACTCGGCCTTGAAAATTCGGCTGCTGTTTTCAACCTCTGTTGATCTGCTCCCAGGTACCTGCCTGACCCTGAAATTTTGGGGTTGACCGGTTTTCGCTTCTACTCTTGAGCTGTCTCTATCGAGCAATGAGGACGTCTTATGGCTCATTCCCCCGGCTCGTTTATCTTCCGTTATAGCGTCGCCATCATCAGTGTAGCTCTGGCGATTTGGGCCAGACTTTTATTTGATCCGGTACTTGGGCTCCAGTTTCCATTTGCAACGGTTTTCCTGGCCGTGCTGATAACTGCCTGGTATGGCGGTTTTCGACCAGCCCTGGTGGCACTTGTGCTCGGAGCAATTGGGTCAAGATATTTTTTGATCCCCCCACGCGGGAGTTTGGGAATGACCAGCTTTGAGCAACAAATGGGGCTGGCTCTCTATATTTTCACCGGTTTGGGGATTTCGCTACTTGCCGGGTCAATGCACGCGGCACGAGTTGAGGCTGAGTCCACGGCTGAGTCGGTTCGACGTCAGGCGGCACTCATTGACCAGACCTATGATGCTGTTCTGGTCTGGGACTGGAATGGGCCAATTACGTTTTGGAATCGCGGTGCGGAACGACTGTACGGTTATTCCTACCAGGAAGTCTTGGGACGACTCAGCCATGAACTCTTGCACACTGAACGACAAGACGGACTCATCGAGTTACGCAACCAGCTTGAGAAAGAAGGGTTTTGGGAAGGCGAACTCAAACAAACCACTCGTGATGGACAGCAGATAACCGTGGAAACCCGAATGGTGCTGGTTCGCAGGGCGGGTGAGGTTTATGTGCTTGAAACCGACCGTGATATCACCCGCCGCAAACACATTGAAGCTGAGCTACTGGCAGCCAAAGACCAGCTTGAAATCCGCGTTGACCAGCGCACGGCTGAGTTAACCCAGGCCCATGAATTGTTACAGGCTTCAGAAGAACGGTTTCGACTCTTGATTGAGGGCGTGAAAGAATACGCCATTTTTATGTTGGATCCGGCGGGTCATGTCATGACGTGGAATTCTGGTGCAGAACGCCATACCGGATACCAGGCTGAGGAAATTATTGGGCGGCATTTCGCCTGTTTTTATTGTGAGGACGATATTGCCAAAGCCAGACCTGAGTATACGCTAGAGAAGGTTCTGGCTGATGGTCGGTGTGAAGACGAAGGATGGCGAGTCCGAAAAGACGGTTCACGCTTTTGGGCGAGAGTGGTCATAACTCCTTTATATGACACATCAGGCCGCCTCCGTGGCTTTGCTAAAGTTGCCTGCGATATCACCGAGCAAAAAATGAAGGATGAGGCGTTACAGGATCGCGAGCGGCTTCTCAGCATCGTGACTGATTCAGCACGGGTTGGGTTGGTGGTGGTGGGTCCTGGATACCGGTATCTCTTTGCCAACAAAGCCTATGCTGAAATTTTGGGCCTCGAAACCCACGAGATTGTCGGGCGTCGAGTTCCTGAGATGCTGGCTCCAGCCTGGTCTCAGATCCAGCCCCGGCTGGACCGCGCATTTTCTGGTGAACAGGTTACCTATGAACTGATGATGCCGCCACTACCAGGCAACCAGATGGTTCGGTATTTTACTGTGGTGTACGAACCAGGGATAACGGACAGCGGGCTGCCGACAGTGGTCGTGGTGGTCATCAATATCACTGACCGCAAACGAGCTGATGAAGAATTGCGAGTCAGCGAAGAGCGGTTCCGACAACTGGCTGAAAATATCCGTGAAGTATTCTGGTTAAGTGACCTGGTCAACAAACAGGTTCTCTATGTAAGCCCGGCGTACAAACTGGTCTGGGGACGCACCTGCCAGTCACTCTATGATTCACCCACGGATTGGCTGGAAGCGATTCACCCAGAAGATCGTGATCGGGTGGAGCAGCAATTTTTGGTTCAAGCAGTTGGCAAATACGATGTTGAATACCGGATCATCCGTCCGGATGGCTCACTGCGCTGGATACACGACCGGGGTTTTCCGATTGCTGACCGCGATGGAAAGATTTACCGCATTGCCGGGGTGGCGGAAGACATCACCGAACGCCGACAAGCCGAAACGGTCTCACAACAACAACAAGAACAGCTTGAGGGAATTGTCAATTCGGCGATGGACGGGATCATTACGATCAATGAGGACCAGCAGATTATCCTCATCAACGCCGCTGCCGAGCGAATGTTTGGTTGCCGTGCCGGGGAGGCGCTGGGAAAAGGCATAGATCAGTTCATTCCAGAGCGATTCCGTGCGGCTCATGCCGGGCATGTGCGACAGTTTGGCCTGACCGGGATTGCCGCCCGGGCCATGGGGCTGTATGGCCGGATTAGCGGCCTGCGTTCTGACGGGGAAGAATTCCCAATAGAAGCTTCGATTTCACAAATCCAGGTTGAAGGCCGCAAGCTGTTTACCGTGACCTGCCGCGATGTCACCGAGCGGGTCCGAACAGCCGCCGAAAAACAAAAGCTCGAAGCCCAGCTTCACCAGTCCCAAAAAATGGAGGCATTTGGACAACTGGCGGGCGGTGTGGCTCACGACTTTAATAATTTGCTGACGGTTATTTCCGGCTATAGCGAACTCTTGCTGACGATGCTGCCTGGATATGATTCCCGAAGAGCCATGGTTATTGAAATCCGTGATGCCGGGGAACGAGCAGCAACCTTGACTCGCCAGCTTCTGGCCTTTAGCCGCCAGCAGGTACTTGAACCCAAAGTGCTCGATCTCAACACGATTGTGACGGATACTGAGAAAATGTTGCGCCGATTGATTGGTGAAGATGTGGAATTTTCAACTGTGCTGCGACCAAACATCAGTCCTGTAAAAGTTGATCCTGGTCAGATCATTCAAGTCATCCTGAATCTGGCGGTCAACGCGCGCGATGCCATGCCACAGGGTGGGAAGCTCACTATCGAAACCAGTGACATCGAATTGAGCGAATCCTACTTGAAGCTACATCCGGACGCCCAACCAGGACAGTTTGTGATGCTGGCGATCAGTGATAACGGTTCGGGCATGGCGCCGGAAATCAAAAACCGTATCTTTGAGCCGTTTTTCACCACCAAAGGTGTTGGGAAAGGGACCGGGTTGGGGCTGGCCGTGGTGCATGGCATTGTCAAACAGAGCGGAGGCAACATTGACCTCTACAGCGAAGTCGGCGTTGGTACCGCCTTCAAGATTTTTCTGCCCGCCGTCCAGGAACGACCTGAGTCTCGGCTGGACACCGGGTTACCAGGTTCACTTCGTGGAAAGGAAACGATTCTCCTGGTCGAAGATGAAGATATTGTTCGCAACATTACTTCGTTCTCGTTAGAAGAATTTGGCTACACCATACTCACCGCCCCAGATGGGAAGACGGCGCTCAAAATCCTGGCACATCACGAGGGGAAAATTGATCTGTTGATAACGGATGTGGTCATGCCTGAGATGAGCGGTCGTGAACTGGCTGAAACGTTGCTATCACAAAATTCAAAGCTGAAAGTACTCTTTATGAGCGGCTACACTGATGATGCCATTGTTCGGCATGGGGTTCTGCAAGCCCACGTGGCTTTCCTGCAAAAACCATTCACGCCAACTTCGCTGGCCAAAAAAGTGCGCGAGGTCCTGGACCACGATCAGGTAACTAATAAATGATGGAAGAACAACCTGTGTGCTGATTCAGTCAATAGACTCGGCCCTCAAGGGCCGAGCGTGAGTCGTGCACCCACGACGCCATCCTCGCGGATGGCCCACCGTGGTGGCGTTGC
>DAOQNB010000717.1:0-3888 GCA_035335845.1 Acidobacteriota bacterium
CCCTCAATTCACTCACCCGTCACTTTGATCAGGATGAAACCAGGGTTCGAACCCTGGTCAAGGACCAGCGCGGCCTGATCCAATTTGAACAACGGTTTGGTCTGGCCGGAAACCGCCGGTTGAATCTGGTGATTGGCGTCCCTCCCGAACAATTTGACACCGCCATTGAAAAGATCCAGGTGATTGGCACCATCACTTCGATTCGGATTGATAAAACCGACAAAACCAACGAATACAAGAGCCTTAACGCCAAAAAAACTTCATTGGAAAAGACGATTCAGGGACTGACCGCTCTGAAGGGACGGAGCGGGCAAATTGATGAATTGATCAATTTGGAAAGTAAAATTCTGGAGATCGAAAACGAGATCCAGTCGTTGGGCGTGACGCTGGGTGAATTTGATGAAGAGAACGAATTTTGCACCATCAGATTCAGCCTTCTGGAAGAAACCGCCCGGGTGAGTTCGATTTCTCTCACCCACCGGCTGAAAGTTGCTTTGTATTGGACGGTTCAATATTACGCCATATTGCTGGCTTCATTAGGTAGCGGATCGCTGCTGATTTTGGCTGTCGTCACCCTGGCTGAAAAACTCAAATGGCTGCCAGCGTTGATTGACCGGATGGATAAACCGAATTAAGCCTACTGCCGGCAACTGATTGGATCTGAACCGCTTGGTGCCGGCAAGATGCCGGCGTTCCCAGAAGGGAATTGTTTTCTGAAGAGTGATAGATTCTTTCAGACACTCAGGGATCCAGCATTCTGGTTCTGGTTTTCCGTTCGAGGTAATAGTTGATAAAAGCCTCTACGTCCACTTCATCGCCATACAGCCGCTCACAAAGACGCCGTTTGACTTCAATTTCAGATAAATCCGGTGGGAACGACGCCAGGATGATTTGCCGGGCGCTGTCAAACATCTGACTTGCCATAATCATCCGTTCAGTTGGGGTCAGTGCCTGGAAGCGTTCGTCGAGGATTTTCTGAATTTCAGGTGGTGTGTCGGTCATTGCCTTAAAACCATTTCCAATAGTTCAAAAACCCCAAGCGACCTGGCTTTTTCATACAGGTAAGCCTCGTCATAAGTGTCCTTCAATAAGTTTTTCACATCCCGAAGTTGAAGTTCAGAGTTTGTCGGTTTGGCCCAAATCAGTTTTGAGAGAATTAAATCTTCCAGGCTGACAATCCACACTTCAAAATCAGCCAGGGGAACTCGTTTTCGGCGGGCAAATTCCTCCTGTCGGTACGGTTCGTTTTTGAGAACCACAAAGTCAATTTTTACAATGCTTTCAAGGTGAATCAGGTTGAACATGGATCGAATATGCACTGCCCGCTGGATAGCACCTTTTGACAGATAAAATCCAGAATCGAACAATCCAACAAACCGCTCAAGAGATTGAGTCTCCAGAGAAATCACAAAGTCAATATTGCGGTTCATCCGGGGTTGGGTATAGTGAATCATGGCAAAAGAACCAGTCAGCATGTAGTCAATCCCAGCCCGTTCCAGCTTTTGACAGATCTCTTTGAGGATTTCCAATTCAGTCGTCATCATAAGAGATTGACCCGGAGCAACCCGTTAATCTTCATCTATTTCATTTTGCGGCAGATTGGCAAAATAGAGTTGTGAACTAAATGGCTCTTCTGTTTCAGAAGGTTTAGTCTGCACATAGGTGCCATCTGGTTGAAGAATCCGCGCTTTGAGATTGTCGCGAAGGTAGGCATTGAGTACGTCGTCACGCAGGTATTTCCTTAACTCCGGATTGAGAACTGGTGCCACAACTTCAACTCGACGGCTGAGATTACGTCCCATCCAGTCAGCGCTTCCGATGAACACCTCTTCGTCACCATTGTTGGAAAAATAGTAAATCCGGCTGTGCTCCAGAAACCGACCGACAATGCTGCGGACAGTAATATTTTCAGAAAATCCGGGAACGCCAGGCCGCAAACAGCAAATTCCCCGAATAATCAACTCGACTTTCACATTGGCCTGTGACGCCCGATAGAGTGCCTGGATCGTTTCCATATCCGTCAAGCTGTTCATTTTGGCAATGATATGGCCCTGGCGACCAGCACGGGCATGCTCGGTTTCACGTTCGATCAAGGCAAAAAACCGCTGACGTAAATTCACTGGCGCGACCATCAATCGCCGGTAATTTGAATAGCGCGAATACCCGGTCAAATAATTAAAGAGGTTGGTGGCATCAAAGCCGATTTCCTGGTCAGCGGTAAAAATTCCCAAATCGGTATAAATCTTGGCTGTGGCCGCGTTGTAATTTCCGGTGGCAATGTGCACATAGGTCCGGAGCGAATCACCTTCGTTGCGCACAATGAGCGCCACTTTGCAGTGCGTTTTGAGGCCCATCAACCCATAAACAACGTGGACACCAGCCTGTTCAAGCTGCTTGGCCCATTCAATATTGTTTTCTTCATCAAACCGGGCTTTAAGTTCAACCACCACCGCGACCTGTTTCCCCTGTTCGCTGGCCGAAATCAGAGATTGCACAATCGGTGAATGCCGCCCAATTCGGTAAAGGCACATTTTGATCGCCACCACCTGTGGATCACGGGCGGCCATATCAATCAAATCCATCACGGTTGAAAACGAGTTGTATGGATGATGGAGCAAAATGTCTTGCTTTTTGACCAGGTCGAAGATGTTCTTTTTCTTTTGTTGACGCAACGGTGCCGGAACCACAACCTGCATTGGACGGTCCTTGAGTTCGGGCCGATCCAGTGACAGCAGTTGCATAAAATCGGGAATATTGAGCGGTCCATCAATGACATACACATCTTCTGGGGTTAAGTCGAGTGATGCCATCAAATAGTCAACCATGTCACTGGGCATGGTTGAGGCGACTTCGAGTCTGACAGCGGCGCCAAACCGACGCCGGCGGCTGAGTTTTTGCTGCATAAACCGGAGCAGGTCGCCGGCTTCATCTTCGCGGATTTCAATATCTGCGTCTCTGGTGACCCGAAAGAGGTGGAACCGGCCATAATTCATATCCGGAAACAGGGTGTTGGCATTGGCGGCAATCAGGCTGCCCAATAAGGTAAATTTGGTGCCTGAGGCATCAACCGGGACCAGGCGCGGTACCATTGGAGGGAGCTTAATGCGGGCAAAGCGCACGCCAGTTAACCCAATTTCGGAACATTGAGTTGGTTCAACCATCACGGCCAGATTCAGGCTCAGGTTGGAAATGTAGGGAAATGGGTGGCTTGGATCCACGGCCTGGGGCGTCAGCACGGGAAACACTTTTTCATGGAAATAATGGTCCGCGCTCTTTTTTTCAGCCCTGGACAGTTCGGTATAGGGGCTCACGACAATCCCGGCCTCGGCCAGTTGGGGCATGACTTCGGTGCGGAGGCACTTCATTTGCTCGGCCAGCAACGGGAGCGTTCGATGTCTGATTTCACGCAACTGCTCAAACGGTGTCATCCCGTCGGGTGATAATTCCTGGACTTCTTCTTCGAGTTTTTCCTGCAGCCCAGAGACCCGGATCATAAAATATTCGTCCAGGTTGGTCGAAAAAATCGCCAGAAATTTCAGCCGTTCGAGGAGCGGTTGGGATGGATCCAGTCCTTCCTGCAGTACCCGACGGTTAAATTCAAGCCAGCTTAACTCGCGGTTAAACAGGAGATGACGTGATCCTGAAAAGGAAGGTGGAACAAATTCAACGGCGGAATCTTCCAGGTTGATCGGTTGAAGCGGACGGGTATCTGAACGTGCCATAAGGGAATGAAGAATGAAGAATGAAAAATTGTGAAATGATTGGAATTGCGTGATATGCGAGCCAGGAAAATCATACCAGCCTGGAGCAGTGTTCGGATAGAGGTATGTTTTGGGGCTGAAGACATCGGGCTGAAGAAGTCGGGCTGAAGAAGTCGGGCTGAAGACA
>DAOQNB010000718.1:0-3886 GCA_035335845.1 Acidobacteriota bacterium
AAGAACCAGGTACTAAGCACGAAGAACTAAGCACTCAATTCTTCATTCTTCATTCTTCATTCTTCATTCTTCATTCTTCATTCTGCTGGTTCCACGGGACGAGATGAGTGGCCGGACGAAAGGTTTGTACTGCACGCAGTGGATATCCGTCCTGACGCGCCACAGTTTCCCATTCCTGGGCTGTTTTTTCGAGAAAGAATTCCGAAATCGCCAGAAATGTTGCATTTGTGGGTTCGGCGCGTGAAAACCCTTCCGTCTGCCATTCAGGATGATTGACCGCTTTGCAAAATCTGGCCCACAGATGAGGCTCTAAAGCGCCGAGCGCAACCTGTCCTTCCCGTGCGGGGTACACCCGGTAACATAAAATGCTGCCATCCAAAAACGTGAGTGGTGGATAAGAAAACGGGAAGGCGGCTTCCTCCAGGTACACTTCAAAAAAGCCTCCACCCTGGCGCAAGCCCTGGAGTGTGGCAATCACAGCCCAAAAGGAGCCGCTGATGTCGGCCAATTGGACAGATCGCCAGGCCGGTTCAAATCGGGACAGGAGTCCGGTGGCGGCCAGATACGTCAGATCATGGCCTGGTTCGGCTCGCTGTTCAGGATTGCGAAAGCCGGCCAGCCGGACATAGGTCAAATTCGGATTGATCTGGCGCAGGATTTCCGGCCCGACGCCAAGCTTTTCCATCACGCCGGGCCGATTGGTTTCAACCAGCGCCAGCGCTTCGGAGGCCAGCCCTTTGAGCCGTTGACAGCCTTCAGGTGTTTTTAAATCAATGGTTTCGGTGCGTTTGGCAGCATTGAGCCAGGCGCTGAGTTCGGGCATCATGACGTCAGCCATGTCACCACTGGGAGGCAACAGGCGGAGCACTTCGAAGCCGAGTTCACCCAGCATCCGGCACGCCAGCGGCCCCGGCAATAATCGAGTCAGGTCAAGAATGAGGTTGGACATAGGACTTGGGGCTCAGGGCTTGGGGCTGAAGAAACCAGGGCTGAGGGCTGAGGGCTGAAGAGAATGGGTTCAATGCCCTGATCCCAATGTCTTCAGCCCGACTTCTTCAGCCCGACTTCTTCAGCCCGATGTCTTCAGCCCCTGCTTTCATGCTTTTTCCGCCTTGCGGCGTTCAGGAAGGATCCCTTCATACTTGGCAATAATGCCCAGCATCACTTCGTCAGCACCACCACCAATCGGCATCAGGCGCGAATCGCGGTAATAGCGGGAAATGAAATATTCTTCCATATATCCCATGCCGCCGTGGAACTGGATACACACATCTGCCACCTGCCGTACCAGATGCCCGGCTTTGAGTTTGGCCATTGATGCTTCGCGGGTCATATCTTCACCATCCACCAGTTTCCGGGTGCAGTGATAGCACATTTGACGCAGCATCTCGACTTCGGTCACCAGTTCCGCCAGCTTGAAGTGAATCCACTGGTTTTCGATCAATGGGCGCCCAAACGCCTTGCGTGTTTTGAGGTATTCGATGGTCCGGCGAATGGTCAGGTCAGCCGCGCTATAGCTCATCACCGCCGCCACCAGCCGTTCCTTCTGAAACTGCTGCATTTGCAGCATAAAGCCTTTGCCTTCGGGGCCGATGCGGTACCACTTGGGAACACGAACCCGATCAAATGACAATTCGGCTGTGTCGCTTGAATAATTCCCCATTTTCTTGAGCTTGCGGCTCACGCTAAATCCTGGGGCATCGGTCGGCACAATCACCAGCGACATCCCATCAAACCCGGTGCCAGGCGAAGTCCGCACCAGCGTACAAATCCAGTCGGCCTGGGTGCCGTTGGTGATATAGAGTTTGGTGCCGGTAATGACATAGTGGTCGCCATCTGATTCGGCGCGGGTGCGAATGCTTGAAACATCAGAGCCAGCGTCGGGTTCGGTCACGCCAATCGCACCCAGTAATTCACCTTTAATGGACGGCTCCAGAAATTTTTTCCGAAGTTCATGCGAGCCAAAATCAGCCAGCGCCGGCGTGCACATATCGGTGTGGACCGAAATTCCCATTGGGACGCCGCCACAGGGAATGCGGCCCAGTTCTTCAGCCCGAATCACGTTGTACCAGTAATCCAGACCCAACCCGCCGTACTCTTCCGGGTAATTGACACCCAAAAACCCCAGTTCGCCCATTTTGGCGATAATCGCTTTGGCGGGAAAGATTTCCGCCTGCTCCCACTCTTCCACAAAGGGGTTGATTTCTTTTTCGATAAAGCGCCGGAGCGATTCCCGAAACATCTGATGTTCTTCGGTAAATTTCATGAACAGCAAACTCCTTATTGAAATGAAAAATTGCGCCACCCGCCTGAATATAAAGAAACTCGGTTGAGGTTTTTCGCTGAGGACGTTCTGGGAACGGTGACAAAGGCTGGCAGATGAAACCACAGTCGTGACTTCCCCAGGTTTCAGGTATGAGGAACAAGCCAGGGTCTGGGGATGTCAATGCCTCAAATGATAGCAGAGGGATTCCTGGAAACGGTAGCGGCATCTTGGTGACCTGACCCGAAAGCAACCGGCAAATCAAACCAAACCAGTCAACTCAATGGATTGGCACATTTTTTTGGTGTCCAGGTGAAAACTGTTGCTGGGAGTCAGGCCGTACCCGCGCTCATTCCACAAAAGAATCCACTCAAAATCAACTTTTGACCTGTTTTCACTGTCTTGGGGGCAGGTGGGAAAACTCATTTTTTAGAAATTTTGGAGAACCGAAATGACTTTAGGCGGACTTGCAGTTTTTTCTTTCAGAATCAAACACATGGTGACTCGGATCGCGACTTCTCGCCGGTTCTTGATTTTTCCGGTGGTTGTAATCAGCCTGTTTCTGACCCATTCACGTGCCGTTACATCACAGGCCCAAGCTCCAGTTGATCAGGCCAGGTCAGACCCGAAACCCCAGTCATCACCAGCACGTCCGCCTCACACTGTCACCTCTTTTTATGAGCGGGTCGCCGCAAAATTAGCCGCAAATCCAGCACTGGCTCAACAGATAGGTAAACCATCAGCCGAGCTGACCGAGTTACAATGGATGACTGGCACCTGGGAGATCACAGCGCGGGTCTTTGCAACCAAAACCACGCCAGAACAGATTTCGAAAGGGCACGGAGTGGTGCAGTCTGTTTTGAATGGTACCTGGCTCTCGTTTGCTGATTCATACAGCGCCGATGCTCCATCTGATCAGGGCTTTCTGACCTACAATCCAATCTCCAAAAAATGGATAAGTTTGACGCTGGATGATTCTGGAACAGCAGGGGTTATGACGGCCACCAGATGGGAAAACAACCGGCTGGTTTTTCAAGGCCCACCGCTCGAATTACTTGGCGAGACGGTTACCCTCCGCCAAACCCTGGAAAAACGGAGCAACACGGAATATCGCATCCTGAATGAAGAACAACTGCCCACCGGAAAATGGGTTCCGTTGGACGAATATATTTATCGGAAAAAATGACCAGGTTCTTTGTCTGAAAACATCAGCGGCTTGTTGCTCAGGTTCGATCATGAGCTTTTTAATTTTTCTTCTTCAAGCAGCGAACATACCCGCTGGTACTCATCTACCAGCAATTCAAGACTGCGATGGGTCCGGTCAAGGTGGCCGTCGCGGGCGTGGCGTTCAATTTCACCGGCAATCACGGCCAGTCGTTTGGCGCCGACAATCCCACAGCTTCCTTTGAGACGATGGGCTGCCCGTTCGGCCTCATTTTCCTTCAAGTGGGCGATTGAATCGCGCAACAGTTGGATTTGAGGGCTGGCGTTGATTTGAAAGGTTTCAATCACTTCATCAAGAAAGTTTTCACCTTCATCGCTTAACTCCCGCAGGTCAGCCAGCACTTTGTAATCGAGTGATGGCTGGTCACCCTCAATCATTTGTACTTTGATGGTTGGGGG